>JBOHSP010000363.1:0-3904 GCA_050733275.1 Gemmatimonadales bacterium | reverse complement strand
CGCCAGGATCTCGTCGCACCGGTCCAGATCCACGATTTCGTCCCCGGAGCCGAGGAACGCGACTTTGGGCGCGGGCGTCACGAGCGGCTCGGCGTGCGCGATCGATGCCAGCACGCCGAGCTGCGCCGGCCCGAGCTGCGTACCCGCCGCGAGCACCGTCGCGCCGCGCGCGATGTCCTCGCCGCGCCGCCGCAGATTCTTGCCGGCATCGCGCGGGTTCCGGATCGTCACGCGCGTTTCGTCCGGCGCCTCCGTGTCCTCCTGACGGATCACGCCGTCCGCGCCCTCGGGCAGCGGCGCGCCGGTGAAGATGCGCGTGGCCTGACCCGGGCCGAGCGGGCGACGCGGGACGCCGCCGGCGGGGACGGTCTCGATGACCGCCAACGTCACGCCGGCCGCGACGTCGGCGCTGCGCAGGGCGTAGCCGTCCATGGCCGAGTTGTCCCACGGCGGCAGATCGATGGGGCTGGTCACGTCTTCGGCCAGCACGAGATCGAGCGCCGCGCGCAGCGGCCGGCGCTCGGTGGGGAGGGGGGCGCAGTGCTCGACGATGAAGCGCGCCGCTTCGGCCGGCGTCACGGCGGCAGGATCGCGGCGCGGTCCCAGGCGAGGTTGGCGACGGTCACGAGCCAGGCCGTATCGCTGAAGCGGAACACCGGAAACGGCGCGCGCAGATTGCGGTCGTCGGTGATGATCGCGATCCAGTGGCCGGGATCGTGCACGGCGGCGTCGAAGATCGGCCGGGGGCCGGCCACCTTGCGGTACACCTCGATCTTCGGCAGCGGCGCCCGCTTGAACCCTTCGACCAGCACGATGTCGGCGCCGCCCAGGTAGCGGCGCGCCAGGGTGATCGGATCCGATTCCTCGTGCGTGCGCTCGAACAGCAGGCGCTGGCCCGGCGCCTCCATGAGGACCCGCTCCGCCTGGCCCTCGTGCCAATGCCGCCAGGTGTCTTTCCCCTGCTGGTCCATGTCGGCGGGATGCGTGCCGTGCTTGATCGTCATCACACGGAACTTGCGGCGGGCGAGCTCCGCCGCGAGCGCGACCAGAAACGTCGTCTTGCCGGCGTTCTTCAGTCCGATGACCGAGATCATCCGCGTCGCCGCCACATCGCCTCCGCCCGCTCCAGATCGTCGGGTGTGTTCACGTTGAAAAACAGCTCGGCCGGATCGCCGAACCGGCGCACCTGCTCGAGGGAGAGGATACTGACCCGCACGTCATCGTGGAAGGCGATGGCGCGGAGGTCCCCGGCATCGAGCCGCCGCGCGATCGGTTCCCGGCACCGCGGCCCATAGACCGCGCAGAGCGGCTCAACGCCGCGCGGCCCGCCGCTCGCGGGCAGATAGGCGTCGCACCCCTCGCGCGCCGCGCCGTCCACGAGCGCCCGGAGCAGCTCCGGCGGCACGAAGGGCATGTCCCACGCCACGCACAGCACCGGGTGCCCCCGCTCCGCCGTCGTCACGGCGGTGTAGATCCCGCTGAGCGTGCCGCTGCCGGGATGTACGTCCCCGACCACACGCGCGCCGGGAAGCCAGGACGCGGCGTCCGGATCGTTTGCCACGAGGGTCGGCATCGCGCCCGTCACCGTCGCCACCGCGTCCACGACGCGATCCAGGATGCGCCGCCCGCCGACCTCGAGCAGCCCCTTGGGTCGGCCGCCGTAGCGGCGCGCGGCGCCGCCGGCGAGCACCGCTCCCGCAACATGGCGCGCCGCGGTCACATGGTGAGCTGCTGGTGGTCGACCGCGAGACAGCGGTCCATCACGCACGGCACGCCGGCCGCGGCGGCGCGCGCCTGCGCCGCGGCGTCCACCACGCCCAGTTGCAGCCAGATCAGCAGCGGCGCGCGGCGCAGCGCCAGCGCCTCGTCCACCACGGCCCCGGCGTACTCGCTGCGCCGGAACACATCGACGATGTCGATCGCGTGGTCGCGCGCCGCCACCGCCAGCGTCGGGTAGCAGCGCTCGCCGAGAATCTCGGTGTGCCCGGGATTGACGGGCACGATACGGTAGCCCTGCCGCTGGAGGTAGCGCGCGACGCCGTGGCTGGGGCGGTCCGGCTGGGGTGAGAGGCCGACGACCGCGATGGTGCGCGGCCGGCGCAGCAGGTCGCGCAGCCGGTCGGCCTCCATCAGGCGTCCGGCCGATGCAGGTGCGGCGTTCCGCTCACGGCCCGGCCGACCAGCGTCATCCCCGAGCGCGCCGCGATCGTGATGGCGAGCGTCGAGGGTACGCTCGGCGTCGCCACCCACGCGAGGCCCGCGCGCGCCGCCTTGAAGGCCAGCTCCGCCGAGATCCGTCCCGTGACGAGCAGCCCGCGTCCTGCGAGCGGCGCGCGCCCCAGCACGGCGGCCCCGATCACCTTGTCGACGGCGTTGTGCCGGCCGATATCCTCGGCATGAAACAGCAGGGCATCCCCTTCGGCGAGCGCGGCCGCGTGGATGCCCCCCGTTTCGTTGTAGCGCTCGCCCCGGGCGAACAACGCCTTGAACAGCGCGCGCAGCGCCGCGGGTGGCGGCGGATCGCCGCGCGTCGGCGCCGCGGCCGCCACCGCATCGGGATCGGCGAGCAGCGTCGTCACCGCGCCGCAGCCCGAGGCCAGCACCCGCTTGCGGTTCTCCGCCTTGACGAGCGCGACCCGCTCCGGGCGCACATCCGCCCAGAAGCCGAGATCGGGGGCACAGGGGCGGAGCTGCACGAGATCGTCCAGCGCGCCGATGTAGCCCTCGCCGTGCAGCCACCCGACGGCCAGCTCTTCGAGCTGGTCGGGTGTGCACATCCAGGTGACCGCCGGCTCGCCGTTCACCTCGAGCCACACCGGCCATTCCTCGACGACCGCGGAGTCGGCGGACATCCGCCCCCTGCGCTCCCCGGGCTGCCGCGGATTTTCTGACCCCGGGCGGAAGCCCGGGGAATCTGGAGTCTCGTCAGCTCTACTCTTCGCCATAGTACTCCGAGAACAACCGGTCGCTCTCCTGCACCCGAATGCGGTGCAGCGTCACGCCCGCCGGCAATCCCGGCGCCAGGCGATTCCACAGATACACCGCGACGGCTTCGCCCGTCGCGACCCATCCCCGGTCGCCGAACGCCGCCACATGGTCGTTGATGTGCTTGCCGTCCAGCGGAGCGACGATCTCTCGCTGGAGCAGGGCCTTCAGCTCGTTGAGACCCCACACGCCGCCCCGTGCCGGATCGAACTGGCCCTTCACCGTCACTTCGCAACGATAGCGATGCGTGTGGTCCCTCGTCGCGCCGGCGAACTCCGGGGTGTCCGGAAAGCGGTGTCCGGCGGTGAACTCCACGATGCGAGTCAGGTAGGCGAGTGGCATGTCAGAACACCTGCACCGCGCTGGCCTTGAACGCGAACACGACCGGCGAGCCGGGCGACAGCGCGAGATCCTGCGCGGCCTCCGCGGTGACGACCGCGATCAGCTCGACGCCGACATCGGCGCTGACGTGGACGACGCCGGGGCGCTGCGCCGCCAGCCGGATCACCCGGCCCTGAAAGACATTGCGGGCGGAGGATGGCAGCGCCTCGCGGCTCACGACGATGTCGGTCGGCGGCACGGCGATCACCGCGGGACCGGCGCGATCGGTCACCACGGCGATCTCGGCCTCGCCGACCCGCACGTGCTTGAGCAGGCCGGTCCCGTCCTCTGCCGCACCGGCGCCGCCGTACGGCAGGTCCACGCGGAACACGTTCTCGGGCGTCACCGGCGACAGCCGTCCGTCGGCGAGCGAGCGGATGTCGTCGGCCCAGCGGTACGCGTCTTCGAGCTGGTGCGAGGCCACGCACACCGCGAGGCCGCGGGCGGCGCGCTCCTCGGCCAGCACGCGGAACAGCGCGCCTGCCGCGGCGCGGTCCGCCGAGCTGGCCGGCTCGTCCAGCAGCAGCACGTCGGGCCG
>JBOHSP010000362.1:0-7581 GCA_050733275.1 Gemmatimonadales bacterium | reverse complement strand
CGCCGGCAGCGGCGGCAGGTCGACCCGAAACGCGGCGCCGCCCGCCGCCTCGCCGGCGGGACGCTCGAGCACGATGTGGCCGCCATGCCGCTCCACGATCGAGTACGTGATCGACAGGCCCAGCCCGGTGCCCTTGCCGGGTTCCTTGGTGGTGAAGAAGGGCGTGAACACGCTCTGCGCGACCTCCTCGGGGATCCCCGGGCCGCTGTCGCCGACGCGCAGATGCACCTGTCCGTCGAACCACGTCGCGACGGTGATCCGGCGCGGCCGCCCCGGCGGATTGTCCGCGACCGCCTGGGCCGCATTGGTCACGAGATTGAGCACCACTTGCTGCAATCCGTGGCGGTCGCCCAGCACGTCGGGCACGCCCGACGCCAGCTCGCGGCTCACATTGATGTCGCGCAGCTTGAGCTCGTGGGCCATCAGCTGGAGCGTGCGTTTGACGACGTCGTTCACGTTGACGGCCGCCTGCTCCGACGGCTCCTGGCGCGCGAACGTCAGCAGGTTGCGCACGATGCGGCCGGCCCGCTGCGCCTGCTCCTGAATGACCTGGAGGTGCCCGCGGTCCTTCTTGCCGAGATCCTTCTGCTCCAGCAGGAACTCCGAGAGGCCCGCGATCGAGGTGAGCGGATTGTTCAGCTCGTGCGCCACGCCCGAGACGAGCTGGCCGACGGCCGCGAGCTTCTCACTCTGGATGAGCTGCGCTTCCAGCGCCTGCTGCTCCGTCACGTCCTCCACGAGCACGACGAGCCGCTGCTCCACGGTCGCGCCGGGGATCCGCGCCGCGTCCACGCGCAGCGTGCGCCGCAGCGCCTCGGAGCGCGTGACGAGTGGGGCGGGGTGCTCGCCCCGCCGCGCCGCGTCGAGGAGCTCCACGAGGCCGTGCGACCTGCCGAGCAGCGCGTCGCCCAGCGGCGCGCCCACGAGCTGCGGCGGCGTCGTCGCGAGGAGGGCGGCGAGTGAGGCGTTCGCCCGGCGCACGCGGCCCTCGTCGTCCACCACCGCGATGCCTTCACTGAGCGCGTCGAACGCCGTCTCCCACTGCTCCTTGGCGCGGCGCACCATCTCGAACAGCCGCGCATTCGCGATCACCACCGCGGCATGGGTAGCGAGCGTCGACAGCAGGCGGATGTCCTCCGGCACGAATCGCCCCTCCCGCGGGTCGGCGATCACGAGCGCCCCCACGACGCCGCCATGGGCGCGCAGCGGCACCGCGGCGGCGGCGGACGCCTGCACCGTGCCGGCGATCAGAGCCGGCTCCGGCCCGGAGTTGCGTACCAGCTCGAGGTGCTCGCGGCTCGCCGACCGCGCGGCGATCCCGGGATCGCTGGGCGGAATGCCCTGGCCCCGCAGGGCGCTGAGCGTCCCCTCCGCACCGACCACGCGCAGCGGATCGCCGGGGGCGTCGCCCACAAAGGCGAGCAGGGCGCCCTGCGCATCGAGGAAGCGCAGTGCATAGCGCACCACCTGCTCCACGATGCGGTCGAGCTCCAGCGAGTCGGAGAGCACGTACGACAGCTCCTGGAGGGAGAACAGCTCCGAGAGCCGGCGGCTCAGTTCATCGCTGGCGCGGCGCCGTTCGGCCTCCACGCGGCGAAGCCGGCCGCGCAGTAGCCACAAGCCGAGCCCCAACCCGACGAGGAGGGCAGTGAGGGCGACGAGCACCGGATACATACCAACAAGTTGCATTCAACTTGACCCCGAAAAATCCGACAAATATATTCAACTATCCTAGTTGAGAATCATTCTCAATTGATTTGAGACCCCTAGACAAGGAGTCCTCTGTGCCGCGCGTTGCGTCACGCCTCTCCCTGCCCCTGCTTGCCGCCGCCATGCTCACGGGCACCCCCCTGCTCGCACAGGAAACGACGACCATCGGGGGATACGGCGAAGTCCACTACGTCAACCCGTCCGGCGCGAACACACCCGCGGAAGTGAACTTCCGCCGATTCATCGTCTATCTCTCCCACAGCTTCAACGACCGCATCACGTTCCGTTCGGAGCTCGAAGTCGAGGACGCCAAGATCGAAGGCGGCGCGGCCGGCGGAGAGGTCGCGCTGGAGCAGGCGTTCCTGGACTACCGCGTGCACGACAACGTCACCCTGCGCACGGGCCTGGTACTTCCCCCCATCGGGATCATCAACGAGACGCACGAGCCCCCGACGTTCAACGGCGTCGATCGGCCCGCGTTCGATCATGACGTCCTTCCGACGACGTGGCGCGAAATCGGCGTCGGCATCATGGGGCCCCTGAAGGTCGCCGAAGGCCTGAACTACCGGCTGTACCTGCTGAACGGCCTCCGGTCCGACGGCTTCTCCGGCGAAGAGGGCATCCGCGGCGGCCGGCAGGAGGGCCGGGAGGCGACGTTCGCGAATCCGTCGCTCACGGGCCGGCTCGAATGGGTCCGCCCCGGTTTGCGAATCGGCGGCTCCTTCTGGTACGGCGGCACGACAGGGGGCAACCTCGCGCTGGGCGATGGCACGTTCGACGCGCCAATGGCGCTGTTCTCGGCCGACGCGCGTTACGAGCTCGACGGCTTCAGCGCCCGCGCCGTCGTCGCGACCATCTCGATCGACGCCGACACGATCAACGCCGTCTACGGCAATGGCGTCGGCAGCCGCATCAGCGGCGGATATCTCGAAGGGGCGTACGATCTCTTGCGGGTGCTGTCGCCCGGCAGCTCGCAGCGGCTCAACGCCTTTGTCCGGCATGAGCGGTTCGACACGCACGCCGACGTGCCGACCGGCGTCACGCGCGACCGGGAGCTCGCGCGCCGCATTACGACGCTCGGCCTCTCCTACAAGCCGACCTGGAACACCATCTTCAAGGGGGATTACGAGATCCGGCGCACCGCCGCGGGCACCGCGGAAGGCGAAACTCTTCGCTTGGGCGTAGGCTACCAATTCTAAGTCTCCTCCTGGCAGGTCTGGTCGTCCTGGGGCCGCCCCAGTCGCCGAAGGTGGCGGCCTCAGTGCACCGGATTTTCGGTGCCGGCGCGGAGATGCGCGCGATCGCCGTGGACGGCGATACTGTGCTGCGGGTGTCGCGGGGGGACTCGCTGCTGGGCTTCGCCATGGTCCGGGACGTGCGCGGCAAAGACCAGCCCATCACGTTTCTCGTCGCCATCGACGGCGCCGCTCGCCTCCGGGACATCGACATCCTGGTGTATCGCGAGCCGTACGGCGGGGAAGTCGCGTATGAGGCGTGGCGGCGGCAATTTCGCGGCAAGTCGTCCACGGACCGCCTGGAAGTCGGACGCGATATCCGCAACATCTCGGGAGCGACCATCAGTGTGCACGCCGTGACGCAGGGAGTCCGCCGGGCGCTGGCCGATCTCACCCGCTGGCGCCAGTCGGGCGCGATCCAATGACCTGGTCCTGGCGCGAGGCGCCGCCGCCGCTTCGCACCCTCGCCCGCTGGGTGACGATCGTGCAGCTGGTCGGCTACACGACGTCGCTGGTCTTTGTGTGGCATACCACCCGGCTCGTTCCGGCCGGGGTGGCCACGCGCTATCGCGGCGCCCCCGTCGATACGGCCAGCAGCGACGCCATGCAGTTTCCGAAGTCGTTCGCGGAGATGCTGTCGATTACGCACACGCATCTGCTGTCGATGGCGGTCATTTTCGTTCTCACCGGAATGGGCGTTGCACTGTGCGCCAGGGTCGCGCCGCGCTGGCGGCGATTCATCATTGTCGAGCCGTTCGTCGCGCTCCTGGTCTCCTTCTCGGCGATGTGGCTCATGCGATACGCGCATCCCCATTTTGCGTGGCTGCTCGAGGCGTCGAGCGGGATCCTCGCGGTGACGTTCTACGTGCAATCCTTTCTCATCCTTCGCGAACTGCGCGAGCCCGCGTCGTGAACCGCCGGCGCTTCGTGGGCACCCTGGGCGCCGGATTGCTTGGCGCATGGGCGAGCCGGGCCAACGTTGCCTGGGCTCTGGGCAGCGCCGAGCGTTATGTCGAGCGGTGGTCCTGGGTGATGGGCCAGGCGGTCCACGTGATGCTGTTCGCGCCATCGGAGGACGCGGGTCTCGAGGCCTGTGCCGCGGCCCTGGCGGAGCTGCGCCGCATCGACGCGCGCCTGTCGCTCTTCGATGATGCGAGCGATCTCTGCGAGCTGAATCGCCGGGCGGGCCGCCGTCCCATGACCGTGGATGGAGACCTCGGCCAGGTGCTCCGCCACGCGCTCGCGTATCGGGACGCGACGGCTGGTGCGTTCGACGCCGCGATCGAGCCGCTGATGCGCGCCTGGGGTTTTCGGGACGCGCGCGCCGCGGCGCCGACGCCCGCCGAGCTTGCAGCGGCCCGGGAAGCTGTCGCGCACGCCGAGGTCCGGCTGAGCGGCAATCGCGCCTTGCTCGCCACCGCCCACACCCAGCTCGATTTTGGCGGCATCGCGGTCGGCTTCGGCATTGATCGCGCCTTGGCCGTGTTGCGTGACCGAGGCATCCGCCGCGCGTTCGTGAATGTGAGCGGTGATTGCGGGGCGATCGGCGCTCCGCCGGGAGCAAGTGGGTGGCGTGTGGATATCACGGATCCCGGCTCGCCGACCGGCGTCCTGACCACGGTTCGCCTGCGCGACGCGGCGCTCGCCACGTCGTCGAACCGCGTCAGCCAGCGACGGTACGGGCCCGTGGTCGTCGGCCACGTCCTCGACCCGCAAACGGGCCATGCGGCCAGCGGCCGGCTGCTGCAGGCGTCGGTGCTCGCCGAGCGCGCCATCGCGGCGGATGCGCTCTCGACCGCGATGCTGGTATCCGGCCGCCGCCCCCCTTCCCCTGGCGTCATCGCGGCCTACGGCATTCCCGCATAGGTGAGACGCGCACCCGTAATCGCCGCCGGGCTCGTGCTCCTCGCGTGCGCGGCTGAGCCGCGCGGCCCGTCCATCTCCCGGGCGTGGCCCGCGATGGGAACGACGATTTCCGCGGCGCTTTGGTCGGCGAGCGCGGACACGGCTGCGCTCGCCCGGATCGCGGACGCCATGCGCGACACGCTCCAGCGCCTGGACTCGCTGCTGCGCAGCGATCCGCACGGTCGCACCGTCGATCGATTCCGGCGTGCCGCCCTCGATTCCACGCGTATCGCCGTGAGACGCCACACCGGCGTGGAGCTGGATTTGTTTCTCATGGCAAACGGCTATGCGCTCGACCGCGCGACGGCGACATTGGCGGGGGCGGTCGACAGCGCTCTCCTCGATCTCGGGGGCCTGTTCCTGTGGGTAGCGGCTCGGGGATTGACCGATCGCGTCGTCGGCATCGCCAATCCGGACAACGCGCTGGAGACCCTGGCGGGGGTCCAGCTGCAGCGCGGCGCCCTGCGCACGCTCCCGCCGCCGCCCTCCGAGCGGCTCTACGAGACCGAGGAGGAGCGCGCTCGCCGGCCGGCTCCAGCGCCGGGGGCTGCGAACGGTGACCGTGCTTGCCCCCACGGCGTTGGCGGCGGACGCGTGGGCGTGGGCGTTTTTCGCGACGGGATGTGACCGGTCCCTCGCCCTGGCGACGCGGCAGCCCGAGCTGCGTCTCAGCGTGGTCTGTGCCGATTCCGCGGGCGTGCGCTGGACGCCCGATCTGGAGGGGCGGGTGCTGCTGCCTACGGGGCGGGAGCCGGCGGCGGCGTCCGTGCCCGCGCCCGGACCCGCACCCGCTCCTGCTCCAGCAGGCGCAGCGAGCGGCTCCAGGCGTCGCTCGTGAGGCTCTCGTAGCCCACCGACAGCGTCTCCGCGAACGCGATGCCGGGTTCGAAGAGGTAGATCGCGGCGGCCTGCTGCCGGGCCTCGAGCTGGTGCGTGCCCCACGTGGGCGACAGCGGCACGATCCCCGCCGGCCGGAACAGCCGCCCGCGGCTGGTGATGCTGAGGTCTTCGGGATTGAACCGTGCCTGCGGCACCACGCCGAGGAACGTGACCATGACCAGCGCGGCGCTGTCCAGCCCGGCGCGGCCGCTCGCGTCCGCGATCTCGTCCGCCCGGCTGCGCACCAGCTCCGCGAGGGAGCGGTAGGTGTCCACGGCGAGCAAGCGGATGACCTGCGGGTCGAGCGGCAGCACGTGAATTTCCAGTGTCGGCGTGGCGAAGCGCACCACGATGTCGTCGCGCCGCAGGGTCCCGAAGCCGGTGGGCAGCGTATCCTGACCGACGGCCGGCCGGCCGGCGGGCCCGACGGCCAGCACGATCGCGAGCAGTCCCACAACCGGCCGTCCGGGCGTCCGGCCGTCCGGCCGTCTCGGGATCATTGCACCGCTCCCGAAATCAGGTCGCTAATCGCCTCCCGCAGCTCCCCGATCCCCTCGCCCGTCTTGGCGCTCGTCACCGCGATCTGATCATGCGCCACGTCCAGCTCGTCCTGCAATGCCTGCTGCCGGGCCAGGCGCTGCGCGCGTGACAGCTTGTCGCTCTTGGTGAGCGCGGCCAGCACGCGGTGCCCGCTCTCACTCAGCAGCTGCTGCATCGCGCGGTCCTCCGCGGAGGGGGGGTGGCGGATGTCGAGCAGCCAGATGACGCCGCGGAGGCCTTCCCGGCGCAACGTGTAGTGCAGCAGCCTTCTGAAGCCCGCCCGCTGGGCTTTGCCGGCGCGGGCGTACCCGTAGCCGGGAAGGTCGAGGAAGTACAGCCCCGTCACCCGGTACACGTTCAGCGCCCGCGTCTTCCCCGGTGTGCCGGAGATCTTGGCGATCCGTTGGCCCACCAGCGCGT
This sequence comes from Gemmatimonadales bacterium, assembly GCA_050733275.1. Classification (GTDB taxonomy): domain Bacteria; phylum Gemmatimonadota; class Gemmatimonadetes; order Gemmatimonadales; family GWC2-71-9; genus 20CM-2-65-7. Next base: position 892 of record JBOHSP010000362.1, on the reverse strand, counting down.
TGAGCAGACTCGATTTGCCGACGTTGGAGCGGCCGATGAACGCGATCTCGGGGAGGTGCGGGTCGAGCGGAGCATCAGCCCGGGGGAACGAGCCGACGAAGGACGGGCGCAGCATGCTGCGCCCTGACTACGCCTCTTTCTTCTGGCGGGGGCGCTCGGTGACGAGCAGGGGGGCGCGCCCTGAGGTGACGCACTCCGCCGTGATGGCGACTTCCCGCACGTCGTCGCGGCTGGGCAGCTCGAACATGATCTCGGTCATCATCTCTTCGAGGATGGCGCGGAGCCCGCGGGCGCCGGTGCCCCGCTTCATCGCCTTCTGGGCGATGGCGCGCAACGCCTCCTTCTCGAGCGTGAGTCGCACGTCTTCCAGATCGAACAACTTCTGGTACTGCTTCGCGAGCGCGTTCTTGGGCTCGGTCAGGATCTTCACGAGCGCGTCTTCGTCGAGCGCGTCCAGGGGGACGGTGACGGGGAGGCGGCCCACCAGCTCGGGAATCAGCCCGTAGCGCAGGAGATCGTCGGGCTCGACGTCCACGAAGGGATTCTTCTTGATTTTCTGCACGACGCCCTTCTCGATTTCTTCCTTGGTGAAGCCGATCTGCCGCCGGCCGGTGCGGGACTCGATGATCTTCTCCAGGCCGTCGAACGCGCCTCCGCAGATGAACAGGATGTCCTTGGTGTTGACTTGGATGTATTCCTGCTGCGGGTGCTTGCGCCCTCCCTGCGGCGGCACGCTGGCGACCGTGCCCTCGAGGATCTTGAGCAGCGCCTGCTGCACCCCTTCGCCCGACACGTCGCGGGTAATGCTCGGGTTCTCCGACTTGCGGGCGATCTTGTCGAGCTCGTCGATGTAGACGATGCCGCGCTCGGCCTCGGAGACGTTGAAATCGGC
>JBOHSP010000361.1:0-2162 GCA_050733275.1 Gemmatimonadales bacterium | reverse complement strand
CCATCGGCGCCTGGCGCCGCGGGACGCTGATCGGCCGGCAATCGTCGTATGCCGACTCGACCGAGTGGCGCTTCGACGGCCGGCCGCACGGCGGCTTCTACACGCCGGAGGACGTGCGGGAGATCGTCGCCTATGCGGCGGCGCGCTTCGTCACCGTCGTCCCCGAGATCGAGATGCCGGGCCACGCGACGGCGGCGATCGCCGCCTATCCCGAGCTCGGCAACACCGGCGCGCAGCTCGAAGTGGGGCGGTCGTGGGGCATCTACACGAGCATCTTCAGTCCCGAAGACGCCACCATCCGCTTCCTTCAGGACGTGCTCACCGAGGTGCTGGAGTTGTTCCCCGGCCGCTACATCCACATCGGCGGGGACGAAGCCGTGAAGGACGAATGGCAGGCCAGCCCGCGCGCCCAGGCGCGGATCCGCGAGCTGGGACTCGAGAACGAGCACGAGCTGCAGAGCTGGTTCATCGGTCAGATGGATGCGTTTCTCACCGCGCGCGGGCGCGCGTTGGTGGGGTGGGACGAGATCCTCGAAGGGGGGCTCGCGCCCAACGCCACCGTGATGTCGTGGCGGGGGATGGCAGGCGGCATCGCGGCGGCCAAAGCGGGACACGACGTGGTGATGGCGCCGACGTCGCACACGTACTTTGACTACTACCAGTCGCGGGACACGCTGTCCGAGCCGATCGCCATCGGCGGCTTTCTGCCGCTCGACACGGTGTACGCCTTCGAGCCCATTCCCGCGGCGCTCACCCCCGCCGAGGCGCGACACGTGCTCGGCGCGCAGGCGCAGCTCTGGACCGAGTATATGCCCACGCCCAAACACGTCGAGTACATGGCCTATCCGCGGCTCTCGGCCCTCGCGGAAGTCGTGTGGACCCCCCGCGAGCGCAAGGACTTCGCGGACTTCCTCGGCCGGCTCGACGCGCATCTCGCGCGGCTCGCCATCCTCGACGTCAACTACCGGCCGCTCTCACCCCTGGGCGCGGCCGAGGCGCGCTAACGCCCCGGCGGTGACGCGCGAATCGCGACCGCGCGGATCGTGAAGCGTATCTCATCCGCCACGCGCACCGTCCCCAGCGGACCGCCGCGGTAGGGACGGATCCCGAAGTCCGTCTGCCGGACGGTGAACGTGGCGGTCGCGCGCAGCGTGTCGGGCCCCAGCTCGACGCGCGCCCGGACCGGCACCTCGCGCGTGCGATCCTTGAGCGTCAGCGCGCCCCGCAGCGCCACCGTGTCGCCGAGCAGGACGACCGAGTCCGCCGCGAACCGGATCTCGGGATACGTCGCGATCTCCAGCACCTCGGTCCGCATCGCGGCCGTGACCTTGCGGATTTCGGCGGTGTCGGGCGGCGTCAACACCTCGAGGCCGTCCGCCGCGATGGTCATGACCACGTGGGACGCTTCGGGCGCGGCGGGATAGTAGACGATCCGTCCCGAGAACGCGCGCGCCCGAATCACGTGGTCGTGACCGGCGAATCCCAGCAGCCCGGCCTTGCCGGTTTTCACCTCGAGCTGGCTGGCTGGCGACAGCACGTACACGGTCGAATCACCCGTCGCGTCCTGCCCGGCCGCGGCCGCGGGAGCGAGCCCCAGGGCCAGCAGCGCCAGGGCGGTGCGGGTCCGCTTGGCGATGCCTTCGGGGATGCCGGTGAAGCGGAACGCCGTCACACGTCGCCTCGGGGTCGAGTGGGGCGAGAAGGATACCGGGGCCTGCGGCGCCGTGCTATCCGGTGGTGGCGTCCCATTCCGGGCGTCGCCCGAGCCGGGGCGGCCGTGTGCCGTTCCGCACGGCGCCGCGCACCGGAACGTACGCCAGCGGCGTGCCGGCGCGGGCGCATCGCAGCATCAGCCCGCCGCGGCTCATGTCCCCGCGCCCCACGAAGTCGGCGGGGAACAGCAAGCGCTCGCCGAAGACCTCGAGCAGCGGCGCGACGTACTTGTCCGTCGCAATGCTGCCGAGCAGCACCGCCCGACCGGCGGGGCCGATGGCCTGCGACAGTGCCGCGGCGTCGCGCACCAGCGGCTCGCGGTAGCGCGGCTCATTGGCATCGATGGGAACCTCTGCCATCGCGCGCAGGTCCGTCGTGCGGATCGGCCGGTCGGCGGGCACGAGGCCGCGCCCCGGCGTGATCACGAGCGCCGCCGCCCACCCCGAGGG
>JBOHSP010000360.1:0-3438 GCA_050733275.1 Gemmatimonadales bacterium | reverse complement strand
CGGCCACGCGGGCCCCTTCGCGCGCCAGGGCCGCGGCCACGGCGCGGCCGATGCCGCGCGTGGAACCGCACACCAGGGCGACGCGGCCGGCGAGGCCCAGGTCCATTGACGTCAGGTGGTAGCCGGGACCCGCGCCGGCTCGATCCGCACCGCGCACACCTTCAGCTCGGCCATCTTCGCGTAGGGATCGAGCACCGGATTGGTCAGGAGGTTGGCCGCCGCCTCGCGGAAGTGGAACGGCACGAACACCTGGCCCCGGGCGACGCGCTCGGAGACGCGGCACGCCGTCATCATCGTATTGCGCCGCGACGTGAGCCGCACCAGGTCGCCATCGCCGACGCCCAGCGCCGCCGCGTCCGCGGGATGGATCTCGACGATCGCCGTGGGCTCGCGCGCATCGAGCCCGCTCGCCCGCCGCGTCATCGTGCCGGTGTGCCAGTGATAGAGCTGCCGCCCCGTGTTCATGACGAACGGGAACTCGTCGTCGGGCAGCTCGACGGGATCGCTGTAGGCGACCGGCACGAACGTGGCACGGCCGTCGGCCGTCGGGAAGGCGTCGGCGAACAGGAAGGCGGTGCCGGGATGATCGGGCGCCGGCACCGGGTACTGCAGCCCCGCGCCCTCGAGCCGCGCATACGTGACGCCGGCCCAGCTCGGCGTCACCCGCGTGATCTCGCGCATCACCTCTTCCGCCGTGGTGAACGGCGACGGCAGTCCCAGGCGCTTCGTCAGGTCGATCAGGATGTCGAGGTCTCCCCGGGCCTCTCCGGGCGGGCTGCACGCCTGGCGCGCGAGCTGGATGCGCCGCTCGGTATTGACGAACGTGCCCGTCTTCTCGGCGAAGCTCGCACCCGGCAGCACGACGTCGGCGTAGCGCGCGGTTTCCGTGAGGAACAGGTCCTGGACCGCGAGGAACTCGAGCTGCCGGAACCACTGTTCGGCGTGGGCGATGTCGGGATCGGAGATGATCGGGTTCTCGCCCATGATGTACATGCCGCGGACGCCGCTCGCGGGCTTGACGACCTCGGTGACCATCAGCCCGTCCCGGAGCGAGAGGGCGTCGGGCGCCAGGCCCCAGGTGCGGGCGAAGCGCTCCCGGGCGGCCGGGTCCCCGACCGGCTGGTAGTCGGTGTACACGAACGGAATCGCGCCCACGTCGGAGGCGCCCTGGACGTTGTTCTGCCCGCGGATCGGCAGCATCGCCGCGCCCCAGCGGCCGATCATCCCGCAGGCGAACATCAGGTTGAGGAGCGAGGTGACGATGTCGGTGCCGTTGGCGTGCTGCGTGAGCCCCATCGCCCACAGCGTGCTCGTATTCGGTCCGCCCGCGTAGATCTCCGCGGCCCGGCGGATGGTGGCGGCCGGGATGCCGGTGACCTTTGCCGCCTGCTCGGGTGTGTAGGGCTGCACGGCCTCGCGCAGCGGCGCGATGCCGTGCGTGCGCGCGGCGATGAACTCCCGGTTCTCGAGCCCGCGGGCGAAAATGTGGTTGAGCATCGCCGAGTAGAGGGCGACGTCCGTGCCGGGCTGCATCTGGAGGTGGAGGTCGGCGCGGCCGGCCAGCTCGGTGCGCCGCGGGTCGGCGACGATCAGCGTGGCGCCCTTCTCGTGCGCGCGCTTCAGCGCGGCGCCGAAGACCGGATGCGACTCGGTGGTGTTCGCGCCAGCGATGAAGATGACGTCGCACGCCTCCTCGATCTCGCGCATCGAGCCGGATGCCGCGGCGGTGTTGATCGCGCGCTGCATCGCGGCGACCGACGTGGAGTGGCACAGCCGCGTGCAGTGATCGACGTTGTTGGTCCCCACCGCCCCGCGGAACATCCGCATGATGAGGTAGTTCTCTTCGTTCGAGCACTTGGCGGACGAGAAACAGGCCAGGGCGTCCGGCCCGTGGTCGCGCTTGATGCGCAGCAGCTCCTGCGCCGCCAGCTCGAGCGCCTCCTCCCACGTGGCCTCGCGGAACGGCTCGTACCAGTCGGCGGGCGTGGCCACGCGGTCGCGAATATCCAGATCGAGCCGCTGGAGCAGCGGCAACTCGCGGACCGACTTGCCGGTGGCGCGGGGCGGCGTGGCCGGCTTGGCGCGCCCGCCTTCGCCTGCGATCGTGCGCCACGGTCCTCCCCGGCGGTCGCTGGGACCGCGCCATATCCAGCGTTCCCCCTGCTTGAGCCAGCCCTGGCGGATCAGCGGCCGGGTGAGGCGGTCGCGGTGCTGCGGGAAGTCGTACCCGAACCGCCCTTTCACGCAGGTGGAGCCCTGATTGGGGGTGTCCAGCTCGATGTCGGGCGACGTGACGCGCACGACCTGGTTGGCGGCGACGTGAAGGTCGACCTGGCAGCCGACGCCGCAGTACGGGCAAACCGAGCGCACCACGCGCTCGGGCGCCCGGATCTGCTCGGGCGAGAAGCGCTGCCGCGGCATCACCTCGAAGATGGCGCCCGTGGGGCAGACGCGGACGCACTCGCCGCACCAGGTGCAGTGCGCCTTGTCGGGATCGCCGTCCGCGCCGACGACGATTTCCGCGTGCTCGCCGCGCCAGCCGACCTCCAGCACGCCGATGACCTGGAGGTCGGCGCAGGCCCGCACGCAGCGCGTGCAGAGAATGCACGTGGACATGTCGTGGCGGATCATCGGATCGCCCGGCCGCTCGTCGCCGCTGCGCAGGGCCAGGTCGCGGCCGTCCAGCGCCGTTGGCACGACCCCATAGTCCACGAGATAGCGCTCGAACTCGTTGCGCGGCTGCCGCGCCCCCCCGTTGCGGAGGTGCTCGCCGGGGTAGCGCTCGGCCAGGAGCCTCAGCACGCCCCTGCGGCTCTCGACCACCTCGGGCGACATCGTCGAGACGTCCATGCCGTCCGCGGCGGGCGTCGCACAGGCGGGGACGAGCTTGGGCTGGCCGGCGACGGCGACGAGGCAGATGCGGCAGTTCCCGACGATCGGCAGCTTGGGATACCAGCAAAGCGTGGGAATCGCGAGGCCGGCGGCACGAGCCGCGTCCAGAATGGTCGCGCCGTTGCGCGCTGTGACGGTTTGGCCGTCGATCGTCAGCGTTGGCATACTCGGAATAGATACGCGGCTACTTACAGGTGCAAGGTGATAGGCGCCAGAGCAGTTGCCAGACGGCGAAGTTGCGAAGTGGCGTCAAGCTGTCACTTTTAAGCGTGTAGCCACTTCGCCGGCTGGCCGTCTTACTCCTCTAGTGCCTTCGGGCTGGAGCCTGAATGTTGGATCGTCGGGAGTTCATTCAGACCACGGCCGGCGCGGCCGTCGCCGCAACCCTGCCAGTCCGTCTCCCACAAGCCGATGCGTCCGCCCGCGACATCTGCATGCGCGCCCTCAATGCCGCCAAGGCCGCCGGCGCCTCCTACGCCGACGTGCGGGTGGCGCGTACCCGGCGCCAATCGGTGAGCACGCGCGAGCAACAGATCACCAATCTCT
>JBOHSP010000359.1:0-2396 GCA_050733275.1 Gemmatimonadales bacterium | reverse complement strand
ACCGCTACCTCCTGTACCGCCGCGCGCGCCGCTTCGCCGCCGCGGGCGGGATCGCCCTGTGCGAGCGCTATCCCACGCGGGAACATTGGGCGCTCGCCGGCCCGAGCGACGCGCAGGGGGTCGCGCGCGACGCCGTCTCGCGTCTCGCCGACCGGCTGCGGCGCGCCGAGCACGCCTACTACGAACGCATCACGCCGCCCGATCTCGTCGTCCTGCTGCGCCTCGATCCCGAGACCGCGGTGAGCCGCAAGCCCGACGAGCCGGCGGAGTACGTGCGCGCGCGGGCCCGGCTCACGCTCAACACCGACTGGAGCCGCTCGGGGGCCCGGATCATCGACGCGGCGCAGCCGCTGCCGCAGGTCATCGCGGCGCTCCAGGCCGAGCTGTGGAGGACGTTGTGAGCCGCGCCGTGATCGTCGAGCTGGTCGGGCCCGCGGGGGCCGGCAAGACGACGCTGGCGCGCGGCGTCAGCGCCGCCGACCGCACCGTCCGCGCCGGCCTGAGCTTGTGGGGACTGCCGCGGCCCCAGCTCCTCGTCAGCGCCCTCGCCCTGGTCCCCACCGCGGTCGGGGCGGCGCTGCGCGGCGCGCGGCTGCGCGGGGGCGAGCTGGCCCAGATGATCCGCCTCGGCGCGCTGCGCCGCGTGGTGCGCCGCGAGGCGCCGCGCCACCGCATCCTCCTGCTCGATGAAGGCCCGGTCTTCGCGTTGAGCTGGCTCGACGTGTTCTTCACGCGCAACGGCGACCGGGTGCCCGCCTCCTGGCGGCGCCGCACCATCGCCGATTGGGCGCTGCTGCTCGACCTCGTCGTCTTCCTCGACGCCTCCGATCTCACGCTGGCGCAGCGCATCCGCTCACGATCCAAGACGCACCCGGTGAAAGACCACTCCGATGCCGAGATCTCCGGTTTCTCGGCCCGCTTCCGCCAGGCGTTCGAGCGCGCCATCGGCGAGCTCTCCCGCGCCGGCCACCTCGCGGTGGACGTGCTGAGCACCGAGGGCGACGCGCTGGAGCACAGCGCCGCCCGTCTCCTGGCCGCCCTGAAGCAACGGCGCAATGGCCACTGACGCCGTCGTGGGGGCGGCGCCCGCTTCGCTTCGGGCGCTCACGCGCCGCGCCTCGCTCAGCGCGATCGCGTCGCTGCTCGACTATGCCGTCAAGGCCGCCGTCACGCTCGCCGTCACGCCGCTGCTGGTGCGCGGCCTGGGGCGCACGCTCTACGGCGTGTGGGAGATGCTGGGCCGGCTCATCGGCTACCTGTCCGCCGCGGATGGGCGGCCCACCGACGCGCTGCGCCTCGTCGTCGCCCAGCAGCAGGGCGTCGCGGATCCGGCCGACAACCAGCGCAGCGTCGGGGCCGCGCTCGCCGTCGGGCTGCTGCTGCTGCCGCTCGTCCTCCTCATCGGCGGCGTGCTCACCTGGTTCGCGCCGGCGATCGTCAACGCGCCGCCCGGCGCCGCTGCCTCGATTCGCCTGACCTGCGCGCTGCTGGTCGTGAGCGGCGTGCTCGGTACTCTCGGGTCGGTTCCCGAGTCGGTGCTCCGCGGCATGAATCTCGGATACAAGCGCATGGGGCTGCAGGCGTCGCTCAGCATCGTGTGGGGCGCGCTCGCCGCCTGGGCCGTGCACGCGGGGCTCGGTCTCGCCGGGCTCGGCGGCTCCGTCGTCGCGCGCGCCCTCCTCGCGGGAATCATCTTCTGGCTGCTGGTGCGCCGCTACGTGACGTGGTTTCGCGTCGCCTTTCCCACGCGCGGCGACGTCCGCCGCCTGCTCGGGATGAGCCTGTGGCTCTCGGCGGGCGACTTCATCGCCAAGCTGCTGCTCGCGAGCGACGTGATCATTCTCGGCGCCATCGTCTCGCCCGCCGCGGTGACCACGTTCGTCCTCACCGGCTACGCGGCGCGCACCGCGCTGGGTATTCACATGTTCACGGCCGGGGCGGCCATGCCCGGAGTCGGCGGCCTGCTCGGCGCCTCCCAGCTCGAGCGGGCGGCCCAGATCCGCCGCGAGCTGCTGCTGCTCACCTGGCTGTTCGTCACGGCGGTGGGCACGACGGTGCTCGCCTGGAATCCGTCCTTCCTCCATCTCTGGATGGGGACGCCGGACGGCGGCCGGGTATACGCCGGCCCGTGGGTGGACCTGCTCATCGTCCTGCTCGTCGCCCAGACGACGTTCATTCGGACCGACGCCTACATCATCGACGCGGCGCTGCGCCCCAGGCGCCGGGTCGTCGTGGCCGCGCTCACCGCGGTCGCGAGCCTCGCCCTCGCGATCGGGCTCACGCACCGCTTCGGCATCGTCGGCCTCTGCCTGGGGCTGCTGGCGGGACGCGGGATCCAGTCGGTGGCCTACCCGGTGCTCGTGCATCGCGCGCTGCAGCGGCCCACCGGGCCGGGC
>JBOHSP010000358.1:0-1897 GCA_050733275.1 Gemmatimonadales bacterium | reverse complement strand
GCGCAGCTCGGCGTGCTCGCCTCCATCGCGCACGGCGAGCCGCTGGTGCACCGCCCGCCGCGCGTCGCGTTCCTGGGCTCGGGCGACGAGATCGTCGATCTCGACCGCCGCGACGAGGTGCTCGCCGGGAAGAAGATCGCGAGCTCGAACTCCTACACGCTGCACGGCATGATCCGGCGCGCGGGGGGCGAGCCGCTCGAGCTGGGGGTCGCGCGGGACAGCCGCGAGAGTCTGCGGGCGCACCTCGCCCGCGCCGCCGGCGCGGACCTCCTGGTGACGACGGCCGGCGTCAGCGTCGGCGAGCACGACCTGGTGCGCCAGGTACTGGGGGAGCTGGGCGGCGAGCTGAAGCTGTGGCGCATCGCGATGCGGCCCGGCGCGCCGGTCGGCTTCGGACTGCTCGCGGGCAAACCCTGGCTCGGGCTCCCGGGGAATCCCGTGAGCGCGATGGTGACGTTCGAGCTGTTCGTGCGCCCGGCGATCCGCCGGATGCTGGGACACCGCCTGCTGTACCGGCGCACCGTCCCGGTCGTGGTGCGGGAAGCGATCACCCTGGGACCCAAACTCCGGCATTTTCTGCGCGCGATCGTGGAGCGGGACGAAAATGCCGGCGGACTCGTGGCCCGTTTGACAGGGCCCCAAGGCTCTGGCATTCTCACGAGCATGACCCGCGCGAACGCGCTCCTGATCGTACCTGCCGAGCAGCCGTCGGTCCCCCCCGGCGCGACCCTGGCCGCCGTGCTGCTCGATGACCCCGGAGGGGAGCACGTCGCGGAGCCGCCCTACTGATGGCCGCCACAGCCCGGCTGCGGCGCGCCCTGCGCGTGACCGCGTACGCCCTGCTCACGGTCGTCGTGTACTGGGCGAACGCGGTCATGCCACCCGAGATACGGCTGGGCATCCTCTACATCGTGCCGGTGCTGCTCGTGACGTGGACGGAGGGCCTGCTCTGGGGGGTGATCGCCGCCGCGGCGACGATCGGACTGCTCGAGGCTGTGGCGTGGGACCAGCTCCCACCCGGTACGCCGCTCGCCTGGCGGCTGGGGAACATGGTGTCCTACGTCCTGGTGCTGGCCATCGCGATGGCGGGACTCCAGAAGCTGCGGCGCAGCCAGCAGCAGCTCGCCGAGCTGGCGCTGCAGGACCCGCTGACCAATCTGATCAATGCCCGCGGCTTCGCCGAGCGGCTGACGCAGGAGCTGGAGCGTAACCGCCGGTATCCGCGGCCCCTCGCGCTGTTGTACCTCGACCTCGACGATTTCAAGGTGATCAACGACTCGCACGGACATCAGACGGGCGACGCGGTGCTGCGGCTCGTCGCGGACGCGATGCGCTCGTCGGTGCGCCAGGCGGACGTGCTGGGACGCTTGGGGGGCGACGAGTTCGCCGTCCTGATGCCCGAGACGGACGCGAAGGTGGCGGAAGCGGCGGCCCGGCGGCTCGCGGCGGGGCTGCGCAACGTGTTCCGCGGCACGCCGACCGTCACGGCCAGCATCGGCGTGGTGTCCTGTTCGACGAGTGACACGAGCACGGACGAGCTCCTGCGGCGCGCCGATCAGGCGATGTACGACGCGAAACGCCACGGGAAGGATCGCGTCGTCCAGGTCGCGATCTAACCCCCCTCCCCCCCGCAGGAACTAGTTCCGCGGGACGAGAAGCCCCACCCACCTTCCGGTTGATTGTCCGTCCGGTCTAGAGCCTCTAGGCTAGGCACCATAGAATGGGTCGGCTGTCTCTGAAAGCCGGGCCGATCCCCGCACCCACAGTGGAGACCCCTACCCGACATGTCGGACGGCTTGGTGAGCGCGTTATTGATCGATGCCCCCGTCAATCGCCATTTCGCCCAGTTGCATCGCGACGCGCAGGAGCTAGCGGATGCGGTGGCGTTGTTTGCGGA
>JBOHSP010000357.1:0-1746 GCA_050733275.1 Gemmatimonadales bacterium | reverse complement strand
GGGCATTTCGTACCCCATGGCGTAGACGACCCATCGCGCCCGCAGCTCCCCGCCCTCCGTATCCAGGACGAGGCACCCCCGGTCTTCGCGGATCGCCCACACCGCGGTGCGCGCCAGCAGGGCGGTGCCCCGCCGCACCGCCCGGCGCAGCAGGGCGCGGGTGAAGCGCACGGGGTCCAGCACGGCTGCCTGTGCCGTCCGCAAGGCACCGTGGCTCGCAAACCCATACACGGCCTCGACCTGCTCCCGCGGCCAGTACTCCACGTCCAGTCCATAGCGCTGCCGCACCTCCACCTCGCGCCGCAGGCTGCCGGCGTGGCGTTTCTTCGTCGCGAGGTAGAGGCTCGGCCGACGCGCGAACCCGCACGGCTCGCCGAGCGAGGCCGCGATCCCGGCGAGCGTGTCGATCGAGGCCGCGCTCAGCCGGTAGGCGCGTACCGCATCGGCCTCTCCCACCATCCCCATGAGCCGGTGCAGCTCGACGTCAATCTCATAGCTGATCAGCGCGGTGCTGGCGGCCGTGCTGCCCGAGGCGGGCGCGCGGCGGTCCAGGACCACGACCGCCAGTCCTTCCGCCGAAAGTGCGTCGGCCACGAGGGCGCCGGTGATACCGGCGCCCACGACGGCCACGTCCACCGTCGCCCGTGCCGGCGGCGGCGTGCACAGCTCCTCCAGACCGTTCTTGAGCAGCCAGAAGGGAGCCCCAGAGTGCAGTCGCATGCGCTGTGGCCGTCGCTCCTTGCGCCCGGTCCCGCAGGGTTAACCCTTTCGCCCGGCCGCGGCGATACGCGCCGGTGGGCGCGGCGGTCTACGTTCCGCCTATTCACTCAACCGGTGGAGCAGGGATCATGCCGTTCGAAACGATGCAGGACCTGATGATCGATCAGCTGCAGGACATCTACAGTGCCGAACAGCAGCTCACCAAAGCGCTACCCAAACTCGTCGAGCGCGCCCGTGACGAGGATCTCGTGCAGGCGTTCCGCGACCATCTCGCCGAGACCGAGCGGCAGATGCAGCGCCTCGAGCGCGTGCTCCAGAAGCTCGATCGGCGCCCGGGGACAAAGGTCTGCAAGGGCATGCAGGGGCTCATCGCGGAAGGCAGCGAGCTGCTGGAAGGAGATGGAAACGACGCTGTCATCGACGCCGGGCTGATCGCGGCGGCGCAGCGGGTCGAGCATTACGAGATCTCCGCGTACGGCTCCGCCAAGGCGATGGCTGCGCTGCTGGGCCATGCGGACGTCGTGAAGCTGCTGCACGAGAGCCAGGAGGAGGAGACGGCCGCCGACAAGAAGCTTTCCCTGATCGCCACGACGGCGGTCAACGCGCGGGCGGCGGGCACGGCCCCCAGCATGGCAGCCAAAGTGTAACGGGAGCCCCTTGCTCGACGTCGAGCGGCGTCGTAGCTTGGAAAAGTGGCAGGACACCAATCGAGAGGAACGCTCGTACACACCATGATGCGTCACTTCTTCATCAGCCCCATGCTGCGCCGCGGCGGAGTCGGTCCGGGCACGCTGTGCCGGGTCGCGCCGATCGTGGACGTTCGTGGGCGTATTGCGTCCGGCAGCGCCGGCGCTGGTGGAGGAGGCGGAGCACCCTAGAAGTCGATCGGATTTCACGCCTGCCGTGATCCGGCCTTCCGGGTGCTACGCGAGACCTGGAAGGCCGTTCTGTTGAGCACGACTCGAGGATCACGGACATGACGACGCAGCAGCTCGACGCCCATATCATCGCGCGCTACACCGATCA
>JBOHSP010000356.1:0-2937 GCA_050733275.1 Gemmatimonadales bacterium | reverse complement strand
GGCTCGCCGCGCAGGAATCCCGCGAACAGGAACTCGTCGATCGACGGCGGCAGCGGCGCCGAGGCCGCATAGATGCTCGCGGGATCCCCGCCGAGCGCGATCGCGACCGGCATCGTTTCGCCGCGCTCGGCCATCGTCCGCCAATGCGCGGCCCCCACTTTGTGTCGCTGCCAGTGCATCGCCAGCGTGTCCCGACCCAGCACCTGCACCCGGTACATGCCGACGTTGCGCACGCCCGTCACCGGATCGCGGGTGATGACGCCGCCGAGCGTGATGTAGGGCCCGCCGTCCTGCGGCCAGCACACGGGAATGGGCAGCCGCTCGAGATCGATGTCCGCGCCGCGCACGACCGTCTCCTGCGCGGGCGGGCGGCTCACGGTGCGCGGCGGGAATTTCGCCACCTCGACGAGCCGCGGCAGCATCGCGAGCTTGCCCATCAGACTGTCCGGCACCTTCATCTGCAGCAGCTCGGCGATGCGGTCGCCGATGTGATCGAGACAGTCCACACCGAGCGCCGTCGCCATGCGCCGTTCGGAGCCGAACAGATTCACCGCCAGCGGCAGTCGCGAGGCGCCGCCCTGGCGCAGCGTCGGCTGCGTGAACAGCAGCGCGGGACCGCCGTGTCCCGACTTCATGCAGCGGTCGGCGATCTCGGTGATCTCGCGGTCCACAGCGACCGGGCGCGCCACGCGCACCAGTTCGCCCGCCGCGTCGAGCGCGTCGAGCAATCCGCGCAGGTTATCGAGCGCCATGGTACAGGACGCAGATCCCGCCGCTCAGCCGCTCGAACGCCACGTCGGCGAACCCGGCGCCCGCGATCCCCCGCGCCAGCTCGTCGGGCTCGGGGAACGCGAGCACCGACTCTGGCAGGTAGCTATAGGCGTCCCTATGTTTGGACACGAGCCGGCCGATCGCCGGCAGGAGGCGGCGAAAGTAGAAGAGATAGGCGGCGCGCAGCAGCGGGGCGCGGGGCGTGGCGAACTCGAGGATCACGAGCCGGGCGCCCGGCTTCAGCACGCGCGCGGCCTCGCGCAGGCCGGCGTCCAGGTCCGCGAGATTACGGACGCCGAACCCGATCAGGGCGCCGTCGAAGCACGCGCTGGGAAACGGCAAGGCGAGCGCGTCGGCCCCCAGGGGCACGGTGCGCGGGGCCTTGGAGCGTCCCCGCACCAGCATCGGGATCGCGAAGTCCACGGCCATCACCGTGCCGGCGAATCCGTCGCGGCGGGCCAGCTCGGCGGCGAGGTCCAGGGTACCGGCGCAGAGATCGAGGTACCGGCCCCTGGGGTGGCGCTCCCAACCGAGGCGCGCCACGGCTTTGCGGCGCCAGGACCGATCCACGTTGAAGCTGAGCAGGTGGTTGAGAAAGTCATACCGGGGGGCGATCGCGGTGAACAGCCCGCGAACGTACGCGCGTTTCGCGGCACCACCTCGCCCGCCTCCGTCCTCGGGCGTGGCAGGAGCGGGCGGGGAGGACGAGGCCGCAGGGGCAAGCACCATAGGCGCGAAAGATAGGCCGGACCATCTCAGAGACGCCAGCGATCAGCGTATCGTCGCGTGGGCCAAACAAGGACACGAGGCGGCGTTCCGCGAGCTGGTGCGCCGCTATCAGCGCCCGGTGTTCTCCCTGCTCTACCGGATGGTGCGCGACCGCGCGCTGGCCGAGGACCTCGCGCAGGAGACGTTCATCAAAGTCCTGAACGGGATCACGTCGTACCGGCCGGAGTTCAAGTTCTCGTCCTGGATCTTCAAGATCGCGAACAACGCCGCCATCGATCACCTGCGGCGCCGCAGCCTGGACACGCTGTCGCTCGACGGCGCCCCCAGCGCCGAGACCCCCGCGCAGATGCAGGCCACCGCCCTGCAACTCGGCGACCGCGCCGAGACCCCGCTCGAGCGCGTCGAGAACCGCGAGCTGGGCAGCGCGATCGAGCAGGCCATTGGGCGGCTGCGTCCCGAATACCGGTCGTGCATTCTGCTGCGGCACGTCGAGGGCTACTCGTATGAGGAGATCGCGGAGACCCTGAACCTGCCGCTGGGTACCGTGAAAACCTATATCCATCGTGCCCGCAACGAATTGCGGGGTTATCTCGAGGACCGGCGGGAATGAAACCCCGGCGGGGGGGCCGGCCGTAGGAGTAGCCAATGCCGCACCAAGAACCGCACCTCACGATCGACGAAATCGAGCTTTGGGCGCAGGGGTTGCTTCCCGCCGCCCGGGCGCCGCACCTCGCGGACTGCTCGCTGTGCCGCAGCGAAGCCGATCGCGAGCGCCGGGTCATCCTCGAGCTGGTCCAGCTGCCGAGCTTTGCCCCGGCCGAAGGGTTCGCCGATCGGGTGATGGCTCATGTCACGGTCCGGGCTCCCTCTGGAGACTGGACGCCTACTTAAAGGCGCAATGAGGCGCAGAAAGGCGCATGAACGGCGGACTTAGTCCGCAGTTATGCACAGTCATGCAGTTTAGGCCCGCACTTCAGCCCCCACACCGACCCCCAACAGTCTCGCCGCGCTGCCGTCTCGCACCGCGATCTCTACGAAGCCGTCCGATCCGATGAACGCCACCAGCGTGCCCCGCGCCACGTCCCCGAACGCGCGTCGCAGCGCGCCCGCATCCGTGCCGGCGACGTGCATCCGCACGCCCGGCTCGACCGCATCGCCGGGGATGTTGGACACGAGCGTGCCGAAGCGGTCCACGTAGACCACTTCGCCCGTGAGGGCGATACCATCATACTGGGGGACCGGAAGCGGGGAGCGGTGCAGATCGTTCACGCGGCTACCGAGCTCGTCGAGTGGGGCGCCGCGCGCCAGCGCCGCCGCCGCCGGCGCGAACACGTCGCGGCCGTGAAAGGTCGGTGCGGCATGTCGCGGAATTGGCAGACGGACGGCATGCGCGCCCGGCAGCAACAGCGCCGGGGACAGGACGCCGTTGTCGGGCCC
>JBOHSP010000355.1:0-14573 GCA_050733275.1 Gemmatimonadales bacterium | reverse complement strand
CGTCGTCTTCGTGGCGCTCGCGCTGCGCGCGCGCGCCGGTGCGGCGGTACAGGTTGTGCGCGATCTTGAACAGCCACGCGCGGCAGTCGGTGCCGAGCCGAAACTGGTCCCGATGCGCGAGGGCGCGCGCGAACGTCTCCTGCATCACGTCGCCCGCGCGATCCGCATCGCGGGTCAACGAGAGCGTGAAGCGGTGCAGCGCCGGGATCGCGGCGACGAGCTCGTCCTCGAAAGACCCGCCGGGCATGGCCAGGACAATCCCCCGATCGGCGCGGAGGTTCCCGGGAACTCGGGCGCGCCGGCCCGGGTTGGGGGTAGGAGCTTATATGACCTTCGCTCGACTCCCACGGCCGGAGCGGGGGCCCGCGCCGCGGCGCGGGCGGGTCGCGCCCCTGTTCGGTCCGGCCGCCGATCGCGTCAGCGTGCTGCGCTGCGGCCTCGAGGAGGATGCCGCCCTCGAGTTTGCGCGCGCGGCCGCCCTCGGGCTGGCGGACCGGCCACGCTGGCTGCCGGCCCGGTATCTGTACGACGCCGAGGGCAGCCGGCTGTTCGATCGCATCTGCGACACGCCGGAATACTACCTGACCCGGATGGAGGCCGAGCTCCTCGACAGCTCGGCCGACCTGATCAGCCGCATCACGGGCGATCGCACGCTGGTGGACCTGGGCGCGGGAAGTGCTCGAAAGACGGAGCGCCTGCTGGAAGCCTACACGCGCGCGTATGGGGCCGCGCGCTACGTGCCGGTCGATGTGAGCGGCGACGCCCTCCTCGATACGGCGCGCGCGCTGGCGTCGCGCCATCCCGCCGTTTCGATCCGCGGCGTCCACGGCACCTACGACGCGGCCTTTCCGCTGCTGGAGCGGCTGTCCCCCCTGATGCTCCTGTTCCTCGGGAGCACCATCGGCAATCTGAACCAGACCGAGGCGGCGATGTTCTGGACGCAGGTCCGCCAGGCATTGAAGCCGGGCGACTACGTGCTGCTCGGCGTGGACCTCATGAAGGACCGCCGCATCATCAATGCCGCCTACAACGACGCCGCCGGGTGGTCGGCGGCGTTTACGAAGAACATCTTCGCGCGCATGAACCGCGAGCTGGGAAGCGCGATCGACCTGGACGCGATCGACCATGAGGCGTCCCACCGGTCCGCCTGGCGTCGCGTCGAGATCTTCGCCCGCATGACCCGGCGGCAGCGCATCTACCTCGCTCCACTCGAGCTGACGCTGACGCTGGAGCGTGGCGAGCGCGTGATGACCGAGATCAGTCGCAAATTCGAGCTCACCGACCTGGACACCTACCTGCGTTGGTTCAGCCTCGACGTGGTGCGAACCCTCAGCGATCCCGAGCAGTGGTATGCGCTGCTGCTGCTGCGACGGATCGGAGGTGGCTGAGATGCGTACGGCGACACGATCGGGCCGGGGCGCGCCCCCGGCCACGAACGACCTGGCGACGCGCTATCGCGCCGTGCGCGAGGCGTCGACGATGCTGTGCGCCCCGCTCGCGCCGGAGGATATGACCGTCCAACCGATGCCCGATGCCAGCCCGGCCAAGTGGCATCTGGCCCATACGACGTGGTTCTTCGAAACCTTCGTACTGAAGTCATCGGTTGTTGGTTATCGGTCGTTTCATCCCCAATTCGAGTACCTGTTCAACTCCTACTACAACGCGGTGGGGCCGCAGTGGTACCGGCCGCACCGCGGGCTGCTGACGCGGCCCACGGTCGCCGAGGTGCTGGAATACCGCGCGCACGTCGATGCCACTATGGCGCGCGTGCTCGAGACGGGTTCGTATCCGGAGGCAGTCGTGGAACTGGGCCTGCATCACGAGCAGCAACACCAGGAGCTGATTCTGACCGACGTAAAATACTTGTTGGCACAGAACCCCTTGCGACCGGTTTACCGACAACCGATAACCGACATCCGACAAGACGCCAGTCCGCCACTCGGCTGGATCGAGGGGACGCCCGGGTTGCACGCGATCGGGTTCCCGGGCCTCGGCTTCGCATTCGACAACGAATCGCCGCGGCATGACGAGCTGCTCCGGCCCTATCGCATCGCCGATCGGCTCGTGACGAACGGAGAGTATCGCGAGTTCATCGCCGACGGCGGCTACCGGCGCCCCGAGCTGTGGCTGTCGGACGGATGGGCCGTCGTCCGGGAGCGCGGCTGGCAGGCGCCGCTGTACTGGTTCGAGCGGGAAGATGGATGGTGGATCTACAC
Source organism: Gemmatimonadales bacterium (assembly GCA_050733275.1). Classification (GTDB taxonomy): domain Bacteria; phylum Gemmatimonadota; class Gemmatimonadetes; order Gemmatimonadales; family GWC2-71-9; genus 20CM-2-65-7. Next base: position 12,357 of record JBOHSP010000355.1, on the reverse strand, counting down.
GCTGGCCGGATTTCGCGGGCTCACTGACGCCGAGCCGGTGTGCCACGTGAGCTTCTACGAGTCGGACGCATACGCGCGCTGGCGTGGCGCGCGGCTGCCGACGGAAGCCGAGTGGGAAGTGGCGGCGGCATCGGAGCCGATCAGGGGGAACTTTGTCGAGGGCGGCCGCTTCCATCCGGTCCCGGGTAAAGGGGGGGCCCGCCAGTTCTTCGGCGACGCCTGGGAGTGGACGGCGAGTCCCTATCTCGCCTATCCCGGCTATCGGCCCGTACCGGGCGCGCTGGGGGAGTACAACGCGAAGTTCATGTGCAATCAGTTCGTGCTGCGCGGCGGCTCATGCGCCACGCCGCGGTCCCATATCCGCGTTACCTATCGCAACTTCTTCCCGCCCGATGCGCGCTGGCAGTTCAGCGGGATCCGGCTCGCGGCCGACGCGTGAGCTAGAAGCTCCGCCTCCAGCGGTACGGCAGTTCCACGAGGGCGCCGGCTTCGCGCGCTTGCCTGAACGCCGCCAGCGTATCCAACAGCACGGTGCGCTGCTGCCGCTCCGCCCCCGGTTCGCCGAACACCTGACCCAGCCGAAACGCCACGAACACGTTGCGTGGCGCGGGGTAGCGCAGCGAGGCGTCGCGGACCACGGATATGGTGACGGTGGGAATGCCGGCCCGCTCGATCTCCCGCGCGATCAGTCCCACGGACCGATGGCAGGTGGTTCAGCCCGGCGTCGCGAGCACGTAATCGACGCGATCGGCGCGCAGCAACTCGGCGATCGCCGGTGCCGTTTCCGTGCGGAGCCGGTGTTCTTCGGCGCCGAGAATGTGGCCCATCGTGCCGACGTGCCGGGGCGCGACGCGCCCGATGCCGCCGGCGCGCGCGAGCTCGCGCAAGCGCTCGAGCGGGAAGACGCAGTTGATATCGTGATCGGCGGCACGGTGGTCGTAATAGTCGTGCGTGATGACGAGGGCGCCGAGCGCGACGTCGCCGGGGATGACGCGGAAGCTCGCGTCGCCGTCGGGATTCGCCATGTCGAACGGCGGCTGCGTCGCGAGATGCACGCCCGCGCTCGTCACCAGCGCGACCGTCGCCTCCGCGAGCGCCACGCGGGCCGGCGTCCAGGGGAGTGGGGTGCCGGGTTCGTGCCGCCACTTCCGCGCCGCCCAGCGCGACAGGATCGGCAGCCCTCCGTACAGGCGAGCCAGCCAGCGCCGCCAGGGCGATCCCGCGCTCACGAGCGACTCGCCGCGTGGGGTATGAGATGCTGTGGCATTCATGCGACTATCCCGCGCGGGCCTTGCAGGTTCCCACGCGCGGGAACTTCGCGCCAACCGCGTGGATTATCCGCTCACGCAATCCGGAGCAACTAATGCCTGTGCGTGACCCTGTCAGGACCGAGCGGTGGGCGCTGGCGGTGCTGCGCGTCTCCCTCGGCGGGTTCCTGCTCCTCTGGGGCATCGAGAAGTTCGTGATTCCCGACACGACCGTGGCGATCTGGAGTGGGTTTTACGGCATCGGGCTCGCGGCCGCCCTCGTCCCGGTGGTGGGTGCGCTGGAGAGCGCGTTGGGCATCGCTATCGCCGTGGGGTTGTGGCGGCGGGTCAGCTATGGCCTCGGACTGCTGCTGCATGCGATTTCGGTACTGTCAACCTGGCGCCAGATCCTCGACCCCTGGGGCCTCCGGTCCGGTGGCTCGCCGAACCATCTCTTCCTCGCGGGTGTGCCCGTCCTCGCCGCGTTCATCACCTTGTACTTGATGCGCGACCGGGATGCGTGGACCGTCGACGAGCGGCTCCGCCAACGGGCCGCGGTGCGCGCCAAGCTCTCCGGGGTTCGATGATGCTGCCGCATGGCTCGTTCCGCTCATGAGAGGGAGGTGTCCGATGCGACTGAACCGTGTACTCGCGCTCACCGCCGCCGCGACCACGCTTGCCTGCAGCGAGGACTCGACCGCACCCGCCAATCCGTGCGACGGTCGCGACGCGGACTTCGTCGTCAACGCGACCGACAACCTGCGCTTCGAGCCGGCCACCCTCACGATCGCGCCGGGCCAGACCGTCTGCTGGCAAAATCGCGAAAACGAGTTTCACACGGTCACGTCGGACGACGGAACCACCTTCAACAGCAATCTCGGCGCCGGCGCGTTCTTCGTGCGCACGTTCGGGACCGCGGGCTCCTTTCCGTACCACTGCATCCCGCACCTCGACCAGGGGATGGTCGGGACCGTCACCGTCCAGTAGCCACATCCGGTCGCGTTTGGGGAACCCTCGCAGGCGCCTCCGAATTGTCCGCGAGTGAGCCCAAGCGGGGACTTCGATGAATGGAGGTGTCGCCTATGACATGCCGCTCGACAGGGGTGCTCGCGCTCGTGGCCGTGCTCGCCGGCTGCGAGTCCGAGAGCCTAGTACAGATCCTGCCGGGGCAGCCGGATACCACCGGCGCCGCGGTGTGGCAGCATCTACAGAATGCGGAGTACCAAGCGAACTGGCAGACCTGGCCTGGGAAGGCAGAGCTCTACACGGGTCAGGACCCTCACGGGATGCTGCTGACCACGTATCTCAACGAGGCCGCATACGACGCGCTCCTCGCCAGCGCCGGGCGATTTCCGCCGGGCGCGATCATCGTGAAAGAGAACTACATGCCGGACAGCACGTTGGCCGCCATCACCACGATGTATAAGGTGCGAGGGTACAATCCCCAGGGGGCGGACTGGTTCTGGGTCAAGCATCTGCCGGACGGCAGCGTGGACGAGGGCGGGGCGGCCCAGGGGCGTGTCGCCATGTGCATCGACTGCCACGGGGCCCGGAGCGAGAACGACTACATTTATACGGGATCCTTGCAATAACCGACGTGTCTTCGCTCGCCGGGCGTCGCCGCGCAGCGCACGACGCGCCACGCCCGGCGAGCCACGCGTCGAGGCGGCCCCAGCCCGCGTTGATCGCATTCCCCTGATACGCCATCGCCGTCGGAGGTACGCATGATAGTTCTCGCGGAGCGCACCCCTCTCCACGTGCCGGACCTGCACCTGTTCGATGACGACGGCCTCACCTACGCCGTAGACGGGGGTGCGCCGAACTGGATCGTCGTCGAGCCGGCGGGGCGCCACCTGCTCCACACGATCGCCTCGGCGCGCGGATCCATCAGTTTCGGAGAGCTGGTCGCGCGCCACGGAGCCACCCTGCACCTCGAGGCCGGGCAGACCTGGGTGCAGGTGCACGATTTCCTCCGCGGTCTCGATCGGGCCGGCATGTTGTCCGACACGCCGTTCGTCCGCGCCCCCTATCCCGGACGGGCGGCGCTCGTGGCCACGCGGGGACTGCGGGAACTGTGGCTCCAGATCAACAACGCCTGCAACCTGGCCTGCGCGCACTGCCTCGTGTCCTCGGGGCCCGGTGAGGCCCCCGGGCTGCCGAGCGAGACGGTGCGGGCGATCGTCGATCGTGCCGTGCAGCTCGGACTCGAGCGCCTCTACGTCACCGGCGGCGAGCCATTCGTGCGCAAGGACATCTTCGCGCTGCTGCGCCATGCGACCGAGACGCGTGGGCTCGAGGTCATCGTGTTGACGAACGGGACCGTGTTTCGTGGGCCGATTCGGCGAGAGCTCGAGACGCTCGACCGGACGCTGGTGCGGTTCCAGATCTCGATCGACGGCGCCTCGCCGGCGACGAACGATCCGGTACGCGGCCCGGGGACGTTCGAGCGCGCCATCGACGGCGCGCGGCTGCTCGCGGATCTCGGTTATGAGCTCGCCCTCACGACCGTCACCACGCGGCGCAACCTCGAGGAGCTCCCGGCGCTTCCCGCGCTGGCGAAAACCGTGGGGGCCAAGAGCCATCACCTGATGTGGACCCACAAACGGGGGCGCGCGGCGGCGAGCCGCAACGGGTTCTTCCCGGCAATTCCCGACCTCGTCGCCGCCGTGCAGGGCACGGCCGATGCGGCCGAAGCAACAGGGGTGACGCTCGATAACCTCGAGGCCGTCAAGCGGCGGGTGAACGGTGTGCCCGGCGTGAAGTACGACTTCGGCAACGGCGGCTGGGACTCGCTGTGCGTGAACTTCGATGGCCAGGTCTACCCGACGGCCGCGCTCGCGAACGAGCCCACGCTGCGCTGCGGCGATGCGACGCGCGAGGATCTCGGCGAAATCCTGGAGCGCTCGCCGGTCGTGCAGCGGCTCCGCGCAGCGAGTGTGGCCACTAAGCCGAGCGTGGCGGACGATCCGTTCCGCTTCCTGACGGGCGGCGGAGACTGGGAGCACGCCTGGTGCTTTTCGGAGGGCGACGTCACGGCCCCCGATCCCTACTACCCGATCCAGCTGGCGCTCGTGCGGCGGGTCATGACGACGCTCGGGAAGGAGAAGCGCGCGCGAGCGAATCACCGCTCGGGGTATGCGGCGCCCCTCGTACTCCACGCGATGGGGGAAGGCGCCATCGCCTGCGGCACCGCCGACGGCGCGCTCGCCGAACAGCCGGTGCTCACGCTGCACTCGAATTGTGTGCTGTCGTTCGACGTCGACAAGCCGCGCGCGAAAGTCCGCGAGTACTACGCGGCCGCGGCGCAGCAGCCCAAAGCCGACCTCTGCTGCCCCACGAAGTACGATGCCGCCGCCGTGGCGCACATTCCGCAGGAGGTGCTCGATCGCTTCTACGGCTGTGGCTCCCCGATGCTCTCGGCCGAGATCCAGGCGGGCGAGACCGTCGTGGACCTCGGCTCGGGCGCCGGGATCGACGTGTTCATCGCGGCCAAACTCGTGGGTCCGAGGGGGCGTGCCATCGGCGTCGACATGACCGATGCGATGCTGGAGGTCGCCACCGAGAATCGTCCCAAGGTGGCCGCGGCGCTCGGCTATGACGTGGTCGAGTTCCGCAAAGGCTTCCTCGAGCAGATCCCCGTGGAGTCGGGGAGTGGCGACCTCATTACGTCCAACTGCGTCGTGAATCTGTCGCCCGACAAGCCCCGCGTGTTCGAGGAGATGTGGCGGCTCTTGAAGAATCACGGCCGCATCGTGATCTCGGATATCGTGAGCGATCGCGAGGTGCCACCGCACCTCAAGGTCAACCCGGAGCTGTGGGGCGAGTGCCTGGTGGGGGCGCTGACCGCGGAGCAGTTCGTCGCCGGGCTCGAGCGCGCCGGCTTCTACGGCCTGACGATCGTGGGCAAGACGTACTGGAAGGACGTCGAGGGCTATCCATTCTACTCCATGACCGTGCGCGGCTTCAAATACGAGAAGTCCGCCGGCTGCGTGTATCGCGGACATCGCGCGGTCTATCTCGGCCCCGCCAAGGCGTTGCTCGACGAGGAGGGGCATCTCTTTCCCCGCAACGAGCCGTTCGAGGTGTGCACCGACACGGTGGCCAAGCTGTCGCGGCCGCCGTATGCCGGCCTGTTCGCGATTCTGGAGCCGGGGGAGGAGCGTGCCGGCTACGCCTGCTGCGATAGCGGGACGGGGTGCTGCTGATGCTCGACGGTCTGCTGCTCGCTGTCATGCTCTCCGTCGCGTTCGCCAACGGCGCCAATGATGTCTCGAAGGGCATCGCGACGCTCGTCGGCTCGGGCGTCACGAACTACCGCCGCGCCGTGCTGTGGGGCACGCTGTGGACCGTGGCCGGGGGCCTGACGGCCGCGCTCCTCGCGCGCGGTCTGGTGGCGGTGTTTTCGGGCACAGGGCTCCTGGCGACTGATCCCGACGGTGCCTCGTTTCTGCTCGCCACCGGCGCCGGCGCAATCGGATGGCTGGTCGTCGCCACGCGCTCCGGGCTGCCGGTGTCAACTACCCACGCATTGGTAGGCGGGCTGCTCGGCGCCGGAATCGCGGCGCAGGGCATCGGCGCCGTGCAGTGGGCCGCCGTGGCGCGCACGACGGCCATTCCGCTGGCCGTGTCGCCGCTCCTCGCGGCGGGGCTGATGCTCGCCGCGTACCCGCTCGTGCGAACGGCGTTTCGGCGCGTGAACCGCTACTGCGTGTGCGTGGAGCGCGCTGCGCCCGTGATGGTCACAGCGCCGCCCGCGGCGGTCTTGACGAGCGAGGCGCCGCTGCGGGTGATCGCGGGCGCCGAGTGCCCGCCGACCGTGGTGGCGCGCGTCACCGCGATGGACTCGTTGCACTGGCTCACGGCGGGCGCCACGAGCTTCAGTCGGGGTCTCAACGATGCGCCAAAGATCCTCGCGCTCGGCGTGCTGGCGGCGACCACCACTGGCGTCACGATCGAGTGGCTGTTCGGCGGCGTCGCGCTCGCCATGGGCGCGGGCAGCTACTGGGCCGGCCGCCGCGTGACCGCGACACTCGCGGGGAAAGTGACCTCGATCGCGCCGGACGATGGGTTCGCGGCGAACCTCGTCACGGCGGCACTGGTGGGCGCGGCGTCGTGGCTCGCGCTGCCGGTCTCGACGACACACGTCTCGTCCGGCGCGATCGCGGCGGTTGGCGCCCGCAAGCGCGCGGTCTCTTGGCCGGTGGTGCGCGAGATGCTCGCGACTTGGGTGGTGACACTGCCAGTCGCCGGCCTGATCGCGGCGCTCAGCTATTTCGTGCTCAGTCGAGCCGGATGACGCGGTGCGCACCTACGAGCTCATCGTCATCGGCGGCGGCACCGCGGGGCTGGTCACGGCCGCGGGCGGCGCGGCGCTTGGCGCGCGGGTGGCCCTCGTGGAGCGCGAGCGGCTCGGCGGCGATTGTCTGTGGACGGGCTGCGTTCCCTCCAAGGCATTGATCGCCTTCGCCCGCCGGCCCGGCGGCACCTGGGACGAGGCGGTAGCGTGGTTCCGCGGGGCGCAGCAGCGCGTCGCCCGGCACGACGATCCCGCGCGGTTCCGCGCGATGGGCGTGGATGTCGTGCTCGGGCCGGCGCGGCTGATCGCGGAGGGGCGCGTCGACGCGAACGGCCAGCAGCTCTCGGCGAAACGCGTCGTCATTGCGACCGGCGCCGTGCCCGCGGCGCCGCCGATCGATGGGCTCGCCGAGACGGGGTATCTCACCCATGTCACGGCGTTCGAGCAACGTGCACTTCCGCCGTCCATCGTCATCATCGGCGGCGGACCCATCGGGCTCGAGTTCGCGCACGTCTACGCGCGGCTCGGCGCTCGCGTCACGGTGCTCGAATCGCTGCCCGAGATTCTGTCCCGCGAAGACGAGGAAGCGGCCCGGCTCATCCGCGAGCGGCTGACGGTCGAGGGCATCATCATCCGTACGGATGTCCGCGTCGCCCGCGTGGCGAAGGAGAACGGCGGGAAGGTGGTGTGTACGGTCGACGGCGAGCGCTTCGCGGCGGCCGAGGTGTTCGTCGCGACCGGCCGGCGCCCCGACGCGGGCGGGCTCGAGCTCGACCGCGTGGGCGTGCAGGTGGAGCGCGGCGCCGTCGTCGTCGATGCGCGGCTGCGCACGACGGCCGCGCACGTCTGGGCGGCGGGTGACGTGACCGGCGGGCCGCAGTTCACCCATGCCGCCGAGTACATGGCGCGCGTGGTCGTGCAGAACGCCCTCACGCCGCTGAAGGCCCGCGCCGACTACCGGCTCGTGCCGCGCGTGACGTTCACCGATCCGGAAGTCGCCGCGATCGGTCTGACACCTGCTGAAGCGAGCGCGGCGGGTCGCCACGAGGTCTATCGCTACGAGTTTGGCGACCTGGATCGCGCTATCACCGATGGCGCCGATGTCGGTTTCTGCAAGATCGTGACCGGCCGCCGCGGGCGGATTGTCGGCGCGACGATCGTGGGGCGCGGGGCGGGGGAGCTGATCGTGCCGATCGCCCTGGCGATGCGCCAGGGGATCCCGCTGCGCGCGCTCGCCAACGTCATCTATCCCTACCCGACGATGTCCGAGGTCGTCAAACGCACGGCCCAGGCGTGGTACCGGGAGCGGTACGGCGATACCTGGCGGGGCCGGCTGCTGCGGCGCGTCGTGCGATGGTGGTCGTGATGTCGCGACGTCGCGGAATCGTCCAGCTCGTGGTGCTGGTCGCGCTGCTGGCGGTGGCGTTCCTCCTGCTCCGCAATGTTCCCGTGCGCGAGTGGCTCAGCGGTCTGCGGGACAGCGCCTGGGGACCCGCCGTATTCGTGCTGCTCTACGCCGCGCTCGTCGCCGTGAACTTCTCGGGACTCGCGCTCACGCTGGCGGGTGGGGTGGTCTTCGGCTTCGCGCTGGGATCGCTCGTCAATACGGTGGGGGCGAATCTCGGCGCGAGCGCCGCGTTCTGGCTGGCGCGACTGCTCGGCCGCGACGGCGTGCGAGGCCTGGTGGGGGAGCGCGCCGCGATGCTGGATCGCTTCGTGGCGGGGCAGGGGCCGCTCTGGCTGCTGCGCCTGCGGCTGGTGCCCATCGTGCCCTTCAACCTGTTGAACCTCGCGTCGGGGCTGTCGGCGATGCGGTGGCCCGGGTTCGCGCTGGCGACCGCCATTGGCATCCTCCCCGGCACGCTGATCTACACGTACTTCGCCGACGCGATCGTAGCCGGCGCCGCGGATGGCTCGCGCCAGGCGCTCGGGCGCGTGCTGGTCGCCGGCCTGTTGCTGCTGGCCCTGTCGTTTCTGCCCGCGCTGGGTCGACGGCTGGGGTGGGTGGGACCAAAATGACGATCGGCATTGTGATCCCCACGCTCAATGAGGCCGCCACGCTCCCGCGGCTGCTGGAGGACCTGTCGCAGCTCGGGCGTGTGACGGCCGTTGATGTCGTAGTGGCGGACGGCGGGTCGAGAGACACGACGCGCGCCCTCGCGCTGGCGAGCGGCGCGCGCGTGCTGTGGGCTCCGCGCGGGCGCGCGCGGCAGCTGAATGCCGGCGCCCGCGTCGTGTGCGGCGAGTGGCTGCTGTTCCTGCACGCAGACACGCGGCTCGATGCGGCGGCGCGCCAGGCACTGCTGGCCGCGGTTGCCGCGGGTGGCGACCTGCGAGCCGCGGTGTTTCGGTTCGCGATCGATCTCCCCTGGTTCTGGAAGCGCTTCATTGAATTGGGTCAGGGCATCCGCGAAGGGGTGTGGCACCTCCCCTATGGCGACCAGGGGCTGCTCGTCCAGCGGGCGCTGTTCGATGCAGTGGGCGGCTACCCCGGTCTTCCGCTGATGGAGGACGTGGCGATGATTCAGCGGCTGCAGTGCCACACGACCGTGCGGTCGCTCCCCGCCGCGCTGACCACGTCGGGGCGCCGCTACCGCCGTGACGGCGTCGTGCGCACGTGGCTGAAGCACACCGCCTTGATCACGCTCTATCGCGCGGGTGTGTCACCAACCCGCCTCGCTCGCTGGCGCGATGGCTGATCGATCCGTCCTGGCGGTGTTCGTCAAGGCGCCCGTGCCGGGACACGTGAAGACGCGCCTCGCCGCGGCGATCGGGTCGCGGCGCGCGGCGGCGTTGTACCGCCGGATCGCGCACGCGACCGTGCGAGCCGCGGGCCGCGGCGCGCATCAGACCGTGGTATGGTATGCCCCGCCAGGGCACGGTAGCGTTGTCCGCGCCTGGCTCGAGGGAACCGGCGTGCTCCGCTTCGAGCCGCAGCCTGCCGGCGACCTCGGAGGGCGCCTCGCAGCGATGTTCGCCTGTCATTTTCAGGAGGGGGCTGGGCGCGTCGTGGCGATCGGGTCGGATTGTCCGGGGCTGGAACCTCGACTGATCGAGTCGGCGTTCGACGCCCTGGGCCGGCGTGACGTGGTCCTGGGCCCGGCGCACGACGGCGGGTATTACCTCATCGGACTCCGCGCGCCGGCGGCGCCACTGTTTCAGGGCATTGCCTGGTCCTCATCCCGCGTTTTCGGCGAGACGGTGGCGCGGCTTCGGGCGCTGCGGCTTTCGCACCAGTTGCTGCCGGCGCTGCGCGATCTGGATACGCTGGCCGACGCCCACGCCCTGGGCCTCCTCGAGCCAGCTCGTTGAGCCCCGCACAGGCACCGGGGAACGCATTTCGGCCGTCGCACATTGGTGGTAGATCAGCAAAGGAGCGGGGTGAGTCGTGCGCACGAGACACGCGATACTCGTCATGATCGGCATCGCCGGTGCCGCGCCCGGCGGCCTCGAGGCGCAGGCCGTGCGGCGCAGCCAGCGGGGCACCGTGAGCCAGACCATCGCCACGACGACGATCACGGTGATTTACAATCGGCCGAGCGCACGCGGCCGCACCCTGTTTGGCGGAGTGGTGCGCTTTGGGCGGGTGTGGAACCCCGGCGCTGACGAAGCCACGACGCTGACGGTCAGCAAGGACGTGCGCATCGCCGGACAGCCGCTGGCCGCCGGCAAGTACAGCCTCTGGGTGATTCCGGCCGAGCGCGGACCGTGGACGCTGATCTTCAGCCGCGCCGCCAACGTGTTCCACGTTCCCTACCCGCAGGGACAAGACGCACTCCGGGTATCGCTGGAGCCGGAGCGCGGCGCATTCATGGAGACGCTGGCGTTCTATTTCCCTGTTGTCGAGGCGGACAGCACGGTGCTCCGTCTGCATTGGGGGGAGACCGTGCTGCCCATCCCGCTCGCGGTGACCCGCTAGCGCGACCTCCGGCATCGCGATTACTCGATCTTGACCAGGTCGATCTCGAACGTGAGATCCTTGCCTGCCAGGGGGTGGTTGGCATCGAGCCGCACCGTTTGATCGTCGACGTCGGTCACCGTGAGGCCGAGTATGCTGCCGTCCTCATTTTTCATCTGCAGATGCTGTCCGACCGAAGGTGCGATGTGCTCCGGAAGCCGCTCGCGGGAGATGCTGAGAACCAGTTCTTCGCGGCGGGGGCCATACGCGTCGGCGGCAGGAATCTTCGTGGTCTTGCTCTGCCCCGGCTGCATCCCTATGACCGCGGATTCGAAGCCCCGAATCACTTGCTGTTCGCCGAGCGTGAACGTCAGCGGATCGCGGTTCGCGGAGCTGTCGAACACCTGCCCATCGTCGAGCCGGCCGGTGTAGTGAATGCTGACGGTGTTGCCGAGCTGTGCCTGAGTCATGGCATCGCTCCTGGTGGAGGTCCGCAGGATGTGAACCGGTGATGAGACCCCTCAGGTCTCGATGGGTTCGCGTGAACGTGCCGGACGGTCCGTATTGTCAGGCCGCGCAGGAGGTCAGCTTCGCCACGTCCGTGGGGCGTGATCGCGAGCGCCGCCCCCCCGTGAGCACAAGCGCCAGAGGAGGGGATTCGAGGCCGGGGATTAGTTCGTATGTTTGGGCAGGAACTTTGCGGCGGGCCTTCGGATTATTCGCGTGCGTCCGTGAAGCAGGATTGCCCAGACCCGGAGGTGAAGGCATGAGCCGGACCCTCATCGTTGCATTCGCAGTCGCAGGCCTGTTCGCTGGCACACCGCTGTCGGCTCAGCAACGCCAGCAGGCCGGCGGGCAGCCCAAAGGCGAACCCGTGACGCTTACGGCCGACGTGATCGATCTCTCGTGCAAGTTCGTGAACGGGGCGAGCGGCGACGCGCATCGCCAGTGCGCGCAGGTGTGCGCCGGCAAGGGCCAGCCGCTCGCGCTCCTGGCAAGCGACGGCAACATCTACATCCCCGTGAACAGCGGCATGGGCGCGGCGGGCGAGAACGCGCGTCTGCGTGAGTATGCGGAGCGTCGCGTCCGCGTGCGCGGGCGCGTGATCCAGCAGGGCGCGATCAAAGTCATCGTGATCGACAACATCGAGACCGCGTCGTAACCGGAGCCACGTGAGCCGTTTTGGATGGCGAGGCCGGGCGCTCCTGGTGTCCGGCCTCGTGGTCGTCACGGTGCTGGCGTGGTCGCTGCGGCGTTCTCCCGCGACGACACTGCTGTTTCTCGCCGGGCGCGCCGCGTCGCGCCTTCCCGACGGGGGCGCGGTGTGGGCCGACCCGGGCGGCGGGCGGGTGGTCCGCTTCGATCGCCACGGTGTCGTGCGCGCCGTGCTCCAAGGCAGGCCCCCGGTCGGGCGCCCGCTCTCGCGGCCCTTGTTTGCATTTGCGGTCGGTCAGGAAGTGTGGGTGAGTGAAGGCGACGGCTCGGTGTTGCGATTCGCGAGCGATACGCCCGTCGCATGGCTTCCCAAATCACTGGAGTTCCCGCCTGCCGCGGCCGTGCACGACACACTCGTCGCCGCCCGGACCATCGACGAATTCGGCTTGTTGCCGCTCAGCCCCGACGAGCCGTTGCTCCGACGCTTCGCGTCGAGCGGCGCACCGGCCGGCAACATCGGGACCGTCTCGACACCCGCAAACCCGCTGCTCGGTCAACTCGGCAACGCCGGCTGGGTCGCGGTGGATCGCGATGGCATTTACTTCGTGTCCGCTCTCACGCCGGAGATTCGCCGCTACGCAAGCAGCGGCGCGCTCCAATGGCGTGTCACGCGGCCGCTCGCCGACCCGCCACCCGCACCCACGCTGCGCGTCGTCCGGGGATCGCCGCTCCCGCGATTTGTGCCGGTGCATGCGGGCGCC
>JBOHSP010000354.1:0-18122 GCA_050733275.1 Gemmatimonadales bacterium | reverse complement strand
CGTGGCGACCGCCGCGGGCGCCCGCGCCGCCCGCCGGGCCTGGGCCGACGCGGGCCGCCCCTGCCCGCTGCTGCATCTCGCGAAGGATCCCGATCCCGTGGCGGTGCGCCTCGACCTGCGGCCGTGGGGCGGCGCGCGCGTCGCGCTGAGTGACGAGGGCGGCGCAGGACTGGCGCCCCGCGCAGACCTGTTGTAGCCTTCCCCCCGATCCGCATGTCCAACATTCCCAAAAACCTGCGCTATACCGAGGATCACGAGTACGTGCGCGCGGGCGACACGCCGGACGTCGTCCACGTGGGCATCACCGACTACGCGCAGGGCGAGCTCGGCGACGTGGTCTTTCTCGATCTTCCCAAGCCCGGCGCCACGTTCGGCAAGAAAGACGTCTTCGGCACGATCGAGGCGGTGAAGGCCGTCTCCGAATTGTACTGCCCGGTCGCCGGGACGGTGGTGGAGACGAACCAGGCGCTGGAAGGCGATCCGGCCCTCGTCAACCGCGACCCCTACGGCGAGGGCTGGATGATCAAGCTGAAACTCAAGACGACGGCGGAAGTCGACGGTCTCCTCGACGCGGACGGCTACGCCAAGCATATCGGGGAGTGAGCGCCGAACGGTTCCACGAGCGCCACATCGGTCCGTCGCCCGCGGACCAGGCGGAGATGCTCGCCGCCCTGGGGTACGACTCGCTCGACGCCTTCCTCGATGCCGTCGTCCCGGCCGACATCCGGCAGCGCCGGCCCCTCCAGCTTCCCGCCGCGCGCAGCGAGCAGCAGGCGCTCGCCGACCTGCAGGGGCTGGCGGCGCAGAACGCGGTGTTCCGCTCGTACCTGGGGATGGGCTACGCGGACTGTTTCACGCCCCCCGTGATCCTGCGCAACGTCCTCGAGAACCCCGGGTGGTACACCGCCTACACGCCCTACCAGGCGGAGATCGCGCAGGGCCGGCTCGAGGCGCTGCTGACGTTTCAGACGATGGTCTCGGACCTGACGGGGCTCGAGATCGCGAATGCGTCGCTGCTCGACGAAGCCACGGCCGCGGCGGAAGCGATGCACCTGACCGAGGCCGTCGTCGCGAAGCCGGGGCAGCAGGGCGTCTACTTCGTGGATGTGAACTGTCATCCGCAGACCATCGCGGTCGTACGGACGCGTGCCGCGGCCGGCGGCATCGCCGTCACGGTCGCACAGCCCGCGCGCTTCACCTTCGGCGACGGCGCGATCGGCGCGTTGCTCCAATATCCGGCGAGCGACGGCGGCATCCACGACTACGGCCGGGTCTGCGAGGCCGCGCACGCGGCCGGCGCGCTGGTCACCGTGGCCACTGATCTCCTCGCGCTCACGCTGCTCGCCCCTCCCGGCGACTGGGGCGCCGATATCGCCGTCGGCAACTCGCAGCGCTGCGGCGTGCCGCTGGGGTACGGCGGGCCGCACGCGGCGTTCTTCGCGACGCGCGACCGGTACAAGCGCCATCTCCCCGGCCGCATCATCGGGGTGTCGAAGGACCGGGCGGGGCGGCCGGGACTGCGCATGGCGTTACAGACCCGCGAGCAGCACATCCGGCGCGAGAAGGCGACCAGCAACGTGTGTACGGCGCAGGTGCTGCTCGCGGTCGTCGCCGCGATGTACGCCGTCTACCACGGGCCCGAGGGGCTGCGGCGCATCGCCCGCCGCGTGCACGCCCGCGCCGCGGCCCTCGCGGCCGCGCTGCAACGCCTCGGCTACGAACTGGTACACACCGAGTTCTTCGACACCGTCGCCGTCGAAGTCGACACGAAGGATCTGGCGCGGATCGTCGCGGCCGCCGCCGCCAAGCACATCAATCTCCGGACCCTCTCGCCCACGCGGCTCGGGGTCGCGTTCGACGAGACCGTGACCGCTGCTGACGTCGCCGACGTCGCGGCCGCGTTCGCCGTCGGGGGCCGTGGAGCGGCGCAGCATGCTGGGCCCCGACGGGAATCGCCGGCGATCGTTGAGGATTCCACTGCATCCGCGATCCCGCCTGGTTTGGTCCGCACCACCCCGTTCTGCACCCACCCGGTCTTCAACAGTCACCACTCCGAAACCGAGATGCTGCGGTACCTCAAGCGGCTCGAGGATCGCGATCTCTCCCTCACCTCGGCGATGATCCCGCTCGGCTCGTGCACGATGAAGCTCAACGCCACGACCGAGATGATCCCCATCACCTGGCGGGGGTTCAGCCGGCTGCACCCGTTCGCGCCGCGTGACCAGGCCCGCGGATATCAGCGCCTGTTCGAGGACCTCGAGACCTGGCTGGCCGAGATCACGGGGTTCGCGCGCGTGTCGCTCCAGCCCAACGCGGGCTCGCAGGGGGAGTTTGCCGGCCTCCTCGTGATCCGCGCCTACCACGCGGCGCGCGGCGAGTCGCACCGCCGCACCTGCCTGATCCCCCAGTCGGCGCACGGCACCAATCCCGCCAGCGCCGTGATGGCGGGGATGACCGTGGTGGTCGTCAAGACCGACGCGCAGGGCAACATCGACGTCGCCGATCTGCGCGCGAAGGCCGCGCAGCATCGCGAGACGCTGGGCGCGCTCATGGTGACGTATCCGTCCACGCACGGCGTGTTCGAAGCCTCGATCCGCGAGACCTGCCGGATCGTGCACGACGCCGGGGGCCAGGTGTACATGGACGGCGCCAACATGAACGCCCAGGTGGGCCTGTGCCGGCCCGGCGACATCGGCGCGGACGTCTGCCACCTCAACCTCCACCAGACCTTCTGCATCCCGCACGGCGGCGGCGGGCCGGGGATGGGGCCGATCGCTGTCGCGCAACATCTCGCGCCCCACCTGCCGACCCACCCCGTCGTGAACATCGGGGAGAGCCTCCCCGGCGGCGGCGCGCACAGCGCGGGCACCATCTCGGCCGCTCCCTGGGGCAGCCCGTCCATCCTGCCGATCTCCTGGGCGTACATCGCCATGATGGGACCCGACGGCCTCGCCCTGGCCAGCACGATCGCGATCCTCAACGCGAACTACGTGGCCCGGCGGCTCGCCGACGGCGGCCACTACGCGCTGCTGTACACGGGCCAGCACGGCCTCGTCGCGCACGAGTGCATCGTGGATACCCGGCCGTTCAAAGCGTCCGCGGGTGTGGACGTCGAGGATATCGCCAAGCGGCTGATCGATTACGGCTTCCATCCGCCGACCGTCTCGTTCCCCGTCGCCGGCACGTTGATGGTGGAGCCCACGGAGAGCGAGCCGAAAGCGGAGCTCGATCGCTTCGTGGAAGCGTTGCTCGCGATCCGCGAGGAGATCCGCGAGATCGAGAGCGGCGGGATGGATCGCGAGAACAATCTCCTCACGAACGCGCCGCACCCTCTCGGCGACTTGTTGGGCGAGCCGTGGAACCGGCCTTATTCCCGCGAGCGGGCGGGGTTCCCCACCCCGGCCACGCGCGAACACAAGGTGTGGCCGCCGGTCGGCCGGATCGACGCGGCGTTCGGCGACCGCAATCTCGTGTGCGTGTGTCCGCCCGTCGAAGAGTATGTGACCACATGATTACGTGGCATGTGATCGTGGAACGGGACGGCCGCCCCGGCGGCGAGAACATGGCCGCGGACGTCGCGCTGCTGGAAGAGGCGGAGCGATCGGGCCGCGCATCCCTCCGGCTCTATCGCTGGGACCCGCCGACGCTGTCCTTCGGCCGCAACGAGCCCGTGCAGGATCTCTACGACCTCGAGGAGATCGCGCGGCGCCGCCTCGCGACCGTGCGCCGGCCGACCGGCGGGCGCACGGTCTGGCACGAGCACGAGCTGACGTACGCCGTCGCGGCTCCAATCGAAACGTTCGGCTCGCTTCGCCGCGCATACGTCGACATCCACCAACGCATCGCGACCGCACTGCAGTCGCTGGGCGTCCCCGCTACGCTGGCACCGCATACGGGCCGTCCGGCCCCTTCGCTTCGCTCAGGGCAGGCTGTCCGGCCGTCGGGCCGTCCGCATGCCTGCTTCGCCACGCCGGCGGCGGGCGAGCTGCTGGTGCGGGGCCGCAAGGTGGCGGGCTCGGCGCAGGTGCGGCGCCGCACCGCCTTCCTGCACCATGGGTCGATTCTGCTGGACGGATCGCAGGAGATCGTGAGGGCCGTCAGCCGTCAGCCGTCGGCCGTCAGTGGTGAGATTACACTCGCGACCGTCCTGGAGCGGACGGTGCCCTTCGGGGAGCTCGCCGCGGCGATCGTTGCCGCCTGGCCGGCGCCCCTGGTCCCGTCCGGTCCTCCGGCCGCGGGGCAGTCCGATCAACCCACCCATCTGGCGGCGCTAGCCCGCCCGTGAAATGTTAAGCGCCATGCACTCGTCTCGTCGTGTCATGGCACTCGCCGCCGCCCTCGTCGTCACCGGCGCCTGCGACCGGCCCGCCCCCGGCTGCACCGGAGCGTACTGCGGCACGCTCGTGATCGCCGCGATCGGCGAGCCGCACACCCTGCTGCCGCCCGTCACGGAAGAGATCGTGGCCCGGGACATCGAGGAGCAGCTCTTCCTCAAACTGGCCGACGTGGGGATGTCGCTGAACACGGTCGGGGACGAGGACTTCCAGCCGGTGCTCGCCGAGCGCTGGGAGTGGGACGGGCCGCTCACGCTCGTGTTCCACCTCGATCCGCGCGCCCGCTGGCACGACGGCCGGCCGGTCACCGCCGCCGACGTGGAGTTCACCTACAACGCCTACACCGACCCGCGCGTGGCGTCGCCGTTCCGCACGGCGCTGCAGCACATCGCGAGCGTGACACAGCGGGACTCGCTGACGGCCGTGTTCCGCTTCCGCGAGCGCTATCCCGAGATGTTCTACGACGCGGTGTACCACATGCGCGTGCTGCCGGCGCATCTGCTCGTGGGCATCCCGCGAGAGCAGTGGCGCACGTCGCCGTTCGGCCGGCGGCCGGTCGGCAATGGGCCGTACCGCTTCGTGAGCTGGCGCGCCGCCGAGGCCGTCGAGCTGGTCGCCGACTCGACGTTCTACCTGGGCCGCCCACGGATCCGGCGTCTGATCTGGCGGTTCGTGCCCGATATGACCGTCGGCGTGAGCCAGCTCCTGGCCGGTCAGGCGGATATCCGCGAGCAGGTGCTCGGGACGGAAAACATTCAGCGGCTCCGAGCCGCGCCGCACATCACCCTGCACTCCTACCGCGGCAACTCGTACGGATTCCTCGGCTTCAACCTGTCCGCGGACGGCGACACCGCCACTCCGCACCCGATTTTCGGGGACCGGGTGGTGCGGCGCGCCATCGCGATGCTGATCGATCGCGGCCGGCTGGTGCGCAGCGTGCTGGGCGACTTCGGGCGGGTTCCGCCGGGGCCGATGTCGTCCCTGCTGTGGATTTGGGACGACGAGCTGCGGCAACTCCCCTACGACACCGCCCAGGCGGCGCGGCTGCTCGCGGCGCGCGGGTGGCGGGACCGCGATGGCGACGGGATCCGCGACCGCGAGGGGCAGCCGTTGTCGTTCCGGCTGTCCCTGCCCACGACGAGCGCGCCGCGCCGGCAGTACGCCCGGCTGTTGCAGGAGCAGTTCCGGCTCGCCGGCGTGCGGATCGAAATCGACGAGTGGGAGCCGGCGGTGCTGTCCGAGCGCCTGCGGGACGGACGGTTCGATGCCGCCCTGCTCGCGCGGGGCAACGATCCGTCACCGAGCTCGGGGATGCGGCAGAGCTGGACGCGGGCCGGCCTCGGCGGGTCGAACCAGGTGCGCTACCACAGCGCGACGTTCGACCGGCTGGTGGACCGTGCCATCTCAGCGCGCTCGCGGGCGGAGGCGGAAGCGGCCTGGCGGGCCGCCGTCGAGACGATCAACGCCGACGCGCCAGGCGTGTTCCTGTACGCGCTCGACAACGTGGCGGCGGTGCACAGTCGCGTCGAGAACGTAAAGATCCGCGCCGATTCCTGGGCGGCCCTGCTGTGGACCTGGCGCATTCCGGCAGACCAGATGATCGAACGGGATCGCGTGGGGCGATAGGTGACGGCGTGGCTCGTGCGCCGCCTCCTGGCGTCGCTCGCCATCGTCTTCGCGGTCGTCACGATCACGTTCGTCCTCATCGAGCTCGCGCCCGGGGAACCGTTCCAGGGACGCGGCGACCGGCCGGTCCACCCCGATGTCCGCGAGGAGCTGCGGCGGCAATGGGGAATCGACAAGCCGCTGCCCCTCCGCTACGTCATGTACCTCGGGCAGCTCGCGCAGGGCAATCTCGGGTATTCCTTCAACCTGCATCGTCCCGTCGCCGACGCGCTGACAGAGGCAATCCCGGCCACACTGCTGCTGGGAGGCACCGCGCTGCTCATCGACTTCCTGCTCGGGCTCGCGCTCGGCATCTACCAGGCGCTGCGCGCCAACCGCCTCCCCGACGTCGTGCTCGGCAATGCCGCCCTGTTTCTCTACTCGCTGCCCACCTTCTGGCTCGGCCTCATCCTGCTGCTCGTCTTCGGCCTGTGGCTCGGGTGGTTCCCCCTGGCCGGCCGCACCGATCCGGTGCTCTGTCCGGTCGTCGATTCACTGCGCTGCGTCGGCGACTTGCTGCACCATCTGACCCTGCCGGCGCTGACGCTGGGACTGGTGGGAGCGGCGGGAACGGCGCGGTATCAGCGCGCCGCCATGCTCGAAGTCGGCCGGCTGGACTACATCCGCACCGCGCGCGCCAAGGGCGCCACCGAGCGGCGCGTCGTGTTGCGCCACCAGTTGCGCACCGCGCTGCTCACGTTCATCACGCGGTTCGGGCTCGCGTTCCCGTTTCTGCTGACCGGAGCCGTGCTGACGGAGACCATCTTCGCGTGGCCGGGCATGGGCCGGCTCGCGACGGAAGCGATCGTGCGGCGCGACTACCCGGTCGTCACCGCCGTCGCGCTGGTGGCGAGCACCATGGTCGTGGCCGGCAATCTGCTGGCCGATCTGCTGCTGGGGCTCGCCGATCCGCGCGTGCGCCTGCGCGCCGCGGAGAACGAGACCGCGTGAGCCTGCAGACCTGGCTGGCGCTGCTGGGCGCCGTGGTCGTGTCGCGCTGGGCGGTCCACGCGCTGCGGCAGCGCGCGGCCCAGGGGCGCCGGGCCGACATCTGGCGCCGCTTCTTCCGCCATCCCACCGCCGCGTGGGGAACCGGTTTGCTGCTCTTTCTCATCGTCGTGGCGGTCTTCGCGCCGCTGATCGCCCCGTTCGATCCGCGCGCCCAGCCCGACCCGGTCGCACTGCGAAACCATCCGCCGACGTGGCGCTTCATCTTGGGCAACGATCTCTACAGTCGCGACGTGTGGAGCCGGCTGGTGTACGGCGCCCGCATTACCCTGTTCGTCGGCGGGCTCGGCGCGCTGGTCGCCGTCACCGTGGGATCCGCGGTCGGCGCGGTCGCCGGCTACTACCGGCGCTGGGTGGACGGCGTCCTGATGCGCGGCGTGGACATCGGCCTTGCCCTGCCCCGCATCTTCATTCTCCTCATGGTGATCGCGCTGTGGGAGCGGATCTCGCTCATGGTGCTGGTGCTCACGATCGGGCTCACCTCGTGGTTCGGCACCAGCCGGTTTGTGCGGGCCGAGGTGCTGGCGCTGCGGGACCGCGACTTCGTGGCGGCCGCGCGCGCGCTCGGCGTGCCCCCGGCGCGGCTGATCTTCGGACATATCCTGCCGAACGCCGCCGCGCCGATCCTCGTCGCCGCGGCGCTCGGCGTCGGCAACGTGCTGCTGCTCGAGGCAGGGCTGTCGTTCCTCGGGATCGGTGTCGCGCCGCCCGCGCCCAGCTGGGGCAATATGATCGCGGACGGCGCTCCGTACCTCCTCGATGCGCCCTGGACCACGCTGGTTCCCGGACTCGCGATCGCCGCCGTGGTGATGGCGCTGAACGCTGTCGCCGACGCGCTGCGCGATGCCCTCGATCCGCGGGAGGACACGGCGTGACGGAGCCGCTGCTGCGCGTGCGAGACCTGAAGACGTATTTCGTCACCGAGCGGGGCAGCGGCACGGCGCGCGCCGTGGACGGCGTCTCCTGCGACCTGCATCCGGGCGAAACGCTCGGGATCGTGGGTGAGTCGGGCTGCGGCAAGACCGTGACGGCGCTCTCGATTCTCCGTCTGGTGCCCGAGCCCCCCGGGCACATCCTGCCCGGCAGCCTGATCGAGTTCGAGGGCCGCAACCTCCTCGCGCTCCCGCCGGCCGAGCTGCGCGGGGTGCGCGCCAACCAGATCGCGATGGTGTTTCAGGAGCCGATGACGTCGCTGAACCCCGTGTTCACGATCGGCGACCAGATCGCCGAGGCCGCGATCATCCACCAGCGGCTGTCGCGCGCCGCCGCCCGTGCCCGCGCCATCGAGATGCTCACGCTCGTCGGCATCCCCGATCCCGCCGAGCGCGTGGACCATTACCCGCACCAGCTCTCCGGCGGCATGCGCCAGCGCGTGATGATCGCGATGGCGCTCATCTGTCACCCCAAGGTGCTGATCGCCGACGAGCCCACGACCGCGCTCGACGTCACGATTCAGGCGCAGATCCTCGAGCTGCTCGACCGGCTCCAGGAGGAGCTGGGCATGGCGGTGCTGCTGATCACGCACGACCTCGGGATCGTGGCGGGCCACGCCGACCGCGTCGTGGTGATGTATGCCGGGCAGGTGGTCGAGACGGCGACGACGATGGAGCTGTTCGACCATCCGACCCACCCCTACACGGAAGGGTTACTCGCGGCCGTGCCGCGGCTCGAGGCCTCGCCGGCCTCGCCGGAAGGCCGGGCCCGGCTCCAGGCGATTCCGGGCCAGGTCCCCGCCGCCACCGCCTGGCCGACCGGCTGCCGCTTCCACCCGCGCTGCCCCTATGCCTGGGACAAGTGCGCAGCCGAGCCCCCGCCGCTGCTCGATACGGGGACGGGAGGCGGCACGCATGCGGCGCGCTGCTGGCTCGTGACCGAGCCCGAGCACCGCGTGACCCGGCGATGAACGGCGCGGCCGCGCGGTCCGGCCCGCTCGTCGAGGTCGTCGATCTCGTGAAGCATTATCCCGGCGAGCGCCGCTGGTTCGGCCTGGGGCGCCCCCGCGCGGCGACGCGCGCGGTGGACGGCGTGTCGTTCGCCATCGATGCGGGACGGACGCTCGGCCTGGTCGGCGAATCGGGGTCCGGCAAATCGACGGTGGGCCGCACCATCCTGCGCCTGCACGAGCCCACCGCGGGCAGGGTCGTGTTCGACGGCCAGGACGTCTTCGCGCTCGCCGCCGGACCGCTGCGGGCGTTGCGGCGCCGCATGCAGGTGGTGTTCCAGGATCCCTACAGCTCGCTCAACCCGCGGATGAGCGTGGCGCAGACGCTGCGCGAGCCGCTCGAGATTCATCGGCTGGTGGATCGCGCTGGTCTCGACGGCCGCGTGACCGCGTTGCTCGAGGAAGTCGGCCTCGATCCCGCCCTGGCGGGCCGCTATCCGCACGAGCTGTCGGGCGGCCAGCGGCAGCGCGTGGGCATCGCGCGGGCGCTCTCGGTCGAGCCCCGGTTCATCGTGTGCGACGAGCCCGTCAGCGCGCTCGACGTCTCGGTGCAGGCGCAGGTGCTGAACCTGCTCGGCGAGCTGCAGGCGCGGCGCCGCCTGACCTATCTGTTCATCGCGCACGATCTGGCCGTCGTGCGGCACATCGCCGACGACGTCGCCGTGATGTACCTGGGACGCCTGGTCGAGCGCGCGCCGGCGGCGGCAATCTACGGCGATCCACGGCATCCGTACACGCGCGCGCTGCTCTCCGCCGTGCCTGAACCGGACCCGCGGGCCGGCAAGCGGCGCATCGTGCTGATGGGCGACATGCCGTCCCCGGCGCATCCGCCGTCCGGCTGTCCCTTTCATCCTCGCTGCCCGCACCCGATGAAGAACGAGCGCTGCCGCGTGGAAGTGCCGCCGCTGCGTCCGGTGCCGGGCAAGCCGGATCACCTCGCGGCGTGCCACTACGCCGAGCAGCCGATGCCGTGAGGCGCAACGATCCGCTCCGGGTGGCGACGATTTGATGACGGTTCAATAGGCCCGCCGAGTATCGTAGCGACTGAACGGTTCCAGCGATGCCTCGGTCTTGTTTTGACCCCGAGCTGCCGCCCGAATTTGGCATTCGGCCGGAATCTCTGATTCTTTGGGCCCGGGTTCAATTACAGACCCGGCATTTGACCGATCCCCCACTCCGTTGACCCCGGGCTTGCGCCCGGGGTCAGGAAACCTCGGGATGTCCGCACACCGAGCGTTCGCACTGTTCGCCCACGTCACGTGGCATACGTGGAATCGCACCGAATGCGTCGATGCTGCCGCAAGTGACGACGTGAAGATCGCGCTGCTGAGCGCCGGCAAGCGGACCGGAGTACGTGTCATCCGGAGTGCGGTCCTGTCGAATCATGTGCATGCCGTCGTGAGCTTTCGTCCGGACACCCAGCTCTGTGACTTCATCCGGCTCGCAAAGGCGGTAGCCGCGACGCGCGCCAATCGCCGGGTAGATGGGACGATTCGTTGGGCGCGCGGATATTACGTGCGGACCGTCTGTAAGGGCGATCTGCCACGGGTCCTGACGTACATCGAGAAGCAATTCTCTCGCCATCAGGATTTGGTTCCCAAGGTCACCCGCAGCAGTTCTGACCCCGGGCGCAAGCCCGGGGTCAATAAAGGGTAGGCACCGGGGAGCGCGATCACCTGGTGCGCAGTTCCAACCCCGGGCGGTAGCCCGGGGTCAATAAAGGGTAGGCACCGAGGAGCGCGATCGACTGGTGGGAAGTCCTGACCCCGGGCGCGAGCCCGGGGTCTAAGAAAGGTGCTAGGGCTTTGCTCGGTTAGCTGGCTAGTGCACCCCGCCCATCAACCGCCGTACCGGCTTGATCAACAGCACGAGCACCACGGCGGCGATCATGGTCGACGCCGCGACGGTGCCGAAGAGCTGCGGCAGCGGCATCCGCTCGAAATACCCCGCGATCCAGCCCGCCATCTTGTTCCCCACGGCGATCGCCAGGAACCACACACCCATCATGGCGCCGACGATCCGCGCGGGGGCGAGTTTGGTCACGAGCGACAGCCCCACGGGGCTCAGGCTCAACTCACCGATCGTGTGGAGGAAGTAGACGCCGACGAGCCACAGCGGGCTGACGCGAATGCCCATGTCTTCTGCGGCGCCGGCCGCCGGGACGAGCAGCAGGAAGCCCGCGCCCGCGAACACGAGGCCGATGACGAATTTCGCGGGCCCCGACGGCTGGCGCGGGCCGAGGCGGATCCACAGCCAGGCGATGACCGGCGCGAAGATCAGGATGAAGAGCGAATTCAGCGACTGAAACCAGGTTGACGGGAACTCGAAGCCGAAGGCGGTGAGGCGGGTCAGGCGGTCGGCGAACAGGTTGAGACTCGATCCGGCCTGCTCGAATGCGGCCCAGAAGACGCAGGAGACCAGGAAGAAGACGGCGATCGCGGCGACGCGTTGCCATTCAGCCGGCGTAAACCGCCACCACGGCTCCGCAGCCGCGGCCGGCTTGGACGTCGTCCCCGTTTGTCCGAGGCGCTCCAGCGCCGGCAGGATGCGCCGTTTGCCCGCCACATACTGAATCAGGCCGAGCGTCATGCCGATGCCGGCGCAGCCGAAGCCGACGTGCCAGTCCACCCGCTGGCCGAGCGTGCCCACCACCAGCGGTGCGAGGAACGCGCCGAGATTGATGCCCATGTAAAAGATCGAAAACCCCGCGTCCCGCCGTTCATCGCCCTGCTCGTACAGCGAGCCCACCATCGTGCTGATGTTCGGCTTGAGCAGGCCCGTGCCGATCACGATCAGTGTGAGGCCGAGATAAAACGTCGTGAGGCTCGGGATCGCGAGACTGAAGTGTCCGAGGGCGATGATGACGCCGCCGATGAACACGCTGCGGTACTGGCCCAGCAGGCGGTCGGCGATCCAGCCGCCGGGGATCGCGGCTGCGTACACGCCGAACGTGTACCAGCCGTAGATCGAGGCCGCGTGCTCGGTCGTGAAGGCGAGCCCTCCCTGCGCCGCCGAGGCGGTCATGTACAGGATGAGCAGCGCTCGCAGCCCGTAAAAGCTGAAGCGCTCCCACATCTCGGTGAAGAAGAGCGTGGAGAGCCCGCGCGGATGGCCGAACCAGCCCGGCGCCCGGTCGGTGTGGCTCGTTGCCGGCTGCGTCATATCACGTCCTTGTCAGTCGAAGAGGTCGTTTTGCTGCGTGGGGTCGCTGCGCTCGGCGGGGCGCAGCAGCGCGCCCAGCCGCTCCTCCCACCGGGCGACGTCGAAGCGATGCTCGTTGGCGAGGGCGCGCCGCAGCACCGGCGAGAACTCGTGAAATGCCGCCAGCAGCTCGCGCGTGGCCTCGCGCAGCGCCTCGAGCTGGAAGCCGGCGTCGGTCGCGCCCATGTCCTGCAGGATGCTCTCCTCCGTGCGCGACGCCACCACGGGCTCGGCGCGGCCCTCGATGAAGACGTTGGTGCGCGCCCCGGGCCCGCGCCCCTCCTCGATCGGCATCAGGCCGACGATCGCGTCCGACCGCCAGTACTTGCCGTAGCCGAGGAACACCATCCGTCCGCGCTTCACATCCATGGAGCCCCCCTGCGGGTCCGGAGCCGTCAGCCGTCGGTTTTGCGCATGCGTTTCTTGAGCTCGTCGAGCTGTTGCTCGGCCGCCGCTTCGCGCGCGGCGCGATCCATCTGCGATTTGAGGAGCTCGTCCTCAAGGTCCACGCCGGGCCGCGTGCCGCCGGCGCCCTGGACATCGCGCCAGGCCTGCTCCGCGCTGCGCTCGGCCTCCATCGCCGGCCGGTCCCGCACCGCCGCCTGGAGCTGCGCCTGCATCTCGGCGAGCTCCCGCTCGGCGAGCGCCAGCTCTTCGCGCTGCGCGGCCAGCTTGCGCTCGAGCACGCCCACGCGCTCGCGGTGCTTGCCGGCAAAACGCTCGGCCACGGCGACGGTTTCCGGGTCCTGGATTTCCTGCGCGAGGCGGCCCCGGCGCTCCGCATCCGCCAGGCGCCGCCGCTCCAGCGTCAGCTCGCCCTCGGTGCGGGCCACCGCCTCCCGGATCTCCTGCACCGCCACCTTCGCCTCGACCACCGCTTCGCGCATCTGGCGGGCGAGCTGGCGCAGATCAGTCGGCGGCGTCGCCGCCGCGAGGGCGGCGCGAAACGCGTCCCGCAGGCGTTCGAACAAGGCGGGCCGCGCCGATCAGCTCTTGCGAACGGTCTTCGCGAAGAACGGGGAGACCACCGGCTCCACGGCCCCCGCCCCGCACTTGGGACAGGCGGGCCGCCGCGTGCCATGTTCGGTGATCGACTCCGTACGCGCAAACCGCTCGGTGCACGCCGTGCAGCGATACTCGTAGACGGGCATGCCGGAAACGTTATTCCCGCGCAAAATCGCGGTCAAGTTGACGCGCGGGTCGCGAGACGCAAATTGCGGGCATGCATGTCCCGGGCCGGTGGTGGCGGGCCGCGGTGCTGGGCGCGGCGCTTGGCGCGGCGGGAACGAGCGCCGCGTGTGACGGGGGCCTCGCGCCCGAGCCCGTGTGCGCGCGCGATCTCATCGGAATCTGCGGCACCCTCCGCATCCGCGGCACCATCCCCGACAGCACGGACGACCTGGTCGTCGTCGCCTACCCCACGTTCCCGCAGACCTGCGAGGACCTGTTCACGTTCCAGCCGCCGTTCCCGCCGTCCGTCCCGTACACCGACTCGCTCGTCCCCTACAGCCTCCCGCTCCAGCCGGGCAGTTACGAGTGGGTGCTCGCCGTTTGGAAGAAACAGGGCATGCTGACGTTCACCGTCGCCGATACGGCGCTGCTGCGCGAGGCGGGGCATTACCGCGACCCCGTGGATACCATGGTGCCTGGCGTCGTCACCGTGCCCCCGGGCGCGGCCGCGGGCGGCGTGGACTTCACCGTGGACTTCGACGCCATGCATCCCGTCTCCGACTACTTCACGTGCGGCACGCCCTGAGCCGCCGGCGCCGCGCCGATCCACCGGCGGCCCTGGTCGCCGCCGTGCTCGTCAGTCTCGCCGCCGTTCCGGCCGCGTCCGGCCAGACGGCCGGCGCAGCCAGTGGCCTGGTGCGCGGGGTGGTGAGCGATTCCGCGGGCACGCCGCTGCCGGGCGTCGTCGTCCGGGTGTATCGCACGACGCTGCTGGCGCGCACCGACAACCAGGGCCGCTACCGGCTGCCGGGCGTGCCCGCGGGGGAGGTCCGCCTCCAGGCGCGGGCGGTGGGGTACGCGCCGGCCACCATCGTGGTGACGCTCGCGGACGGAGACTCCGCCACGGCGGACTTCACGCTCGTGCCGACGCCGTTCGAGCTGCCGTCCCTCGAGGTCGTAGGCAGCCGGGTGCCGGGGTTCGGCGGCCAGCCCGTCACCACCGCGGTCCAGATCACCAGGCGGGAATTGGACCGGCGCGCCGTCAACACCGTGGACGAAGCGATCGACCGCGCGGCGGGCGTGCAGCTCCTCAACGGGCAGATCAACATCCGCGGCTCCACGGGCTACGTGCAGGGGCTCAACTCGCGCGTGCTGCTGCTCGTGGACGGCGTGCCGATGAATCAGGGAGACCGCGGCGGCATCAACTGGGATCTGGTCCCGGTGGACCAGATCGAGCGGGTCGACATCCTGAAAGGCGCCGGATCGTCGCTCTACGGATCCGCGGCGCTGGGCGGCGTGGTGAATCTCACGACGCGGGATGTGGCGGAGGGATGGCATGCGCGGGTGCGCCTCACTGGTGGTGTGTTCGCGGATCCACCGCACCCGGAGTGGCGGTTCCGGGAGGCCACCGGGCTGCACGGTGGGGGCGACGTGGCGGTCTCCTACGGCACGCCGCTGCTGGGCGCGCGGCTCGCGGCCGGCGCGCGCCACTCCGATGGATACCGCCAGCAGGACGAGCGCGATCACTGGCAGTTCGCCGGGAAGGCGCGCTGGCAGGCCGCGCCCGCCACGCGCGTGGATGTGTCGGGCGCCTGGGCCGTCGATCAGTACGACGTGCCGTTGAGCTGGTGCAACCGGGGGGAGTGCGCCGATGCGGGTCAGGCCTTCCAGCCGTTCAAAGTCGATACCGCGGAGCTCGGCGCCTACACCGATTCGCGCAAGGGGTATCTCACGGCCCAGCTGCGGACCACGACCTCGGAGCGCTTCGCCTGGCAGGCCCGCGCCTCCTGGCTGCGCACGAATTTCCGGGACCTGCGGCGGACCACGAGC
Source organism: Gemmatimonadales bacterium (assembly GCA_050733275.1). Taxonomy (GTDB): domain Bacteria; phylum Gemmatimonadota; class Gemmatimonadetes; order Gemmatimonadales; family GWC2-71-9; genus 20CM-2-65-7. The sequence continues at coordinate 2,972 of JBOHSP010000354.1, read as the reverse complement.
GAGTTCGGGATCGCGAACCGCTTCGGGGTCGAGGCGCGCCTCGAAGCGCATCCCGCGCCGACTCGCTCGGTCGTCGTCGGCGCGGAAGCGACCCGCTCCGACGTCACCAGCGACATCTTTGGAGTCCACACGCAGACGGAATTCGCGTCCTACGGCGAGAGCGAGCAGGACCTGGCGAGCGGCCGGCTCCGCGTCCATGCCGGCGTGCGCGTCGACTTCATCGCCGTGGACGACGGCTCGCTCAGCGCCGAGCTCAGTCCGCGGATCGGCATCACCCTGCCGCAGTTCGGCCTGCGGGCGTCGCTGGGTCGCGGGTTTCGCGCGCCGACGGTCGCCGAGCGCTTCGTCAGTACTGTTGCGCTCGGATTCGAGGTCATTCCCAATCCCAATCTCCGATCCGAGACCGCCTGGTCGGCGGAGCTGGGCTACACCTGGCCACTGCGGCCGCGCGTCGTTCGGATCGACGCGGCCCTGTTCTGGACCGAAGCCCGCGACCTGATCGAGCCGACGCTGCTCACATCCGACACGGCGCCGCAAATCCAGCTCCAGAATGTCGCCGAGGCGCGGATCGCCGGACTCGACGCGACAGTCTTCGCCGCGCCGCTGCCGGGGGCGGGGCTCACCGGCTCGCTGGCGTACACCTATTTGTACGCTCGCGGGCGTCGCGCGGGGGCGGCCTCGTTCGACACGCCGCTCGCGTTTCGACCGACTCACCTGCTGACGCTGAGCGCCGATTATCAGCGCGCGCCGTTCTCCGTGGGCGCCGATTTCCGCTATGCCAGCCGGCCCGAGCGAATCGAGCTCGAGGGGTTCGTCGATCCGCGCCGGGTCGCCACCAAAGTGCTGGACCTGCGGGCTGCGTGGCGCCGTCATCCCTTCGAGGTCCGCGTGCTCGTCGTCAACGCGCTCGACTACATCTACAACCTCGTGCCCGAGACACTCGCACCCGTGCGGACCGCATCTGTCACGGTGATGTGGGCCTATTAGATTGACCCCATGCTCACCCGTGCCCGCGGCTTCGCCGTCGCTCTGGTGCTCCTGGGGTGCGCCCGCGATGCCTCCCGCTCGCCCACCTGCGGGATCGCGCTCATCGCCGGTCCCACACTGATCCAGCAGCAGCTCAACAACGCCGGCGCCCTCATTGCCGACCCACCGCGCGGGCTGCCCGAGTCGCTCCCCGCCATGGTGATCCAGCAGCGCCAGGCACAGGTGACCGTCGGCTACGATGCCGAAGGCCGCATCCTGATGGGATACCGTGGCGAGGGGTTCCCGACCCGGGGGGGGTACGGCCTGCTCGTGGTCGATGACACCTCGCGGCGCGCCATGGGCGTGCTGATTCTCGAGTCGGAGGAGCCGACCCAGCATCCCCGGCTCGGCACGATCACCGGCGGCGGCGCCGCTCTGAACCTGTACGGCGTGCGGGTCGACTGGGCCAGCGTGAACAATCCCCGCTGCCCGCTGCTGGGGCCGCCCCCCGCCTCCCCCGCCCCCGCACCCGTGGCGCCTCCCGTCCCCCCGGCCATCTCGTCTTCCTCGTCATCGGCTGATCGCTGGGTCGCCCTCCTCCCGCGCGCGTGACGCGCGCCGTCGTCGTCACGGCGCCGCGACGGATGGTGGAGGGCCGCGAGCGTCTCACGCTGAATACCACGTATGTCACCGCGGTCGCCGCAGCCGGACTCGTGCCGCTCGCGATCCCCGCGCTGCTCGCGCCGGAACGAGCAGTCGCGGCGCTCGCCAGCGGCGGCGGGCTGATCCTGACCGGCGGCGAGGACGTCGCGCCGGACCGCTACGGCGCGACGCCGCATCCCAAGCTCGGCCGCGTGGACCCGGCGCGCGACGCCGCGGAGCTCGCGTTGATCGCGGCCGCGCGCGAACAGCGAATGCCGATCCTGGCGATCTGCCGCGGCATCCAGATCCTCAACGTCGCGCTCGGAGGCACGCTGTACCAGGATCTCGAGAGCGAGCGGCCCGGCACCGTGAACCACGCAGGCGAGACCGACCATACGATCCGGATTGCGCCCGACTCGGCGCTGGCCGCGGCGTTTGGCGGCGCCGCGGATTGCGCCCGGGTCAACAGCCGCCACCACCAGGCGATTCGCGATCTCGCGCCGGGACTGCGCGCGGTGGCCTGGTCCGACGATGGTCTCATCGAGGCCGTCGAGCCGGCGGATCCCGCGGCACCCTGGATGCTGGCGGTGCAATGGCATCCCGAGGACCTCGCCGAGCGCGCGCTGTTCCAGGCGTTCGCCGGGGCGATCGGATGAGCATGACGCTGCACGCCTTTCCGTCGCCGGACTGGGTGATCGCGTACGGCCATGCGATTCGCACGAGCGATGCCTACCGCGCCGCGTCCGGGGAATGGACGCACGGGCCCGTGGCCCTGGTCGTGCCGGCCGATCCGGCCATCGGGGTCCCGCAGGACGTGGGCATCTGGCTCGACCTCGAGCGCGGCGAGTGCCGGGCGGCGCGCATGGTCTCACGCGACGAGGCACAGCGGGCGGCGTTCATCCTGACGGCCGAATACCGCTACTGGAAGCAGATCATCCGCAAGGAGCTGGGGCCGGTGGCGGGTATCATGCAGCGCAAGGTCGCGCTCCAGGGCTCGCTGCCCATCGTGGTGCGGTTCATCAAATCGGCGGAGGCGCTCGTCGATGCCGCCACGACCGTGCCGACGAGGTTCCTCGATGAGTGACGTGGACGTGGTGGACCGGCTGACCACCCTCTCGCACGAGCTGGCGGGCGCCTTCCGGCCCGCGACGATCGTCGAGCTCGTGGCGCGGGCGGCCACCGAGGTGCTCGCGCCCGGGCGGCTGTCCCTCATGCTCCTCGACGCCTCCACCAACCGGCTCAGCGTGGTCTACCACCATGGCCCGCGGCCCGCCACCACGGACGAGCCGCTGTTGCAGCTCGCGCTGCGGCGCGGCCCGCTGCTGTTCCCCGACCGCGTGGCGGCGCGCGCCGCCGAGCTCGAC
>JBOHSP010000353.1:0-8695 GCA_050733275.1 Gemmatimonadales bacterium | reverse complement strand
CCCCTCGAGAGGTTGGGCGGCCACCGTCCAGGAGCGCGCGGCCAGGAGGAGGTGGTGCAGCGGCGTCCCCGGCACCGCGGCGAGGTGTGCCTCGAGCCGCTCGCCGTCCACGGTGACGTGGGCGCCTTCGACGTCGATCTCGTGGGTGCGGGCGCGGATGGTGACGAAGTACTTCATGGGGTAAGGTGTGAAGAGATCATGCTGCCTCCAAGACCACCACGGTCTCCACATGAGCGGTCTGCGGAAACAGATCGAACGCCCGCACCGCCGCGACCTCGTAGTTCACGCTGAGGCGCTGCAGGTCGCGGGCGAGAGTCGCCGGATCGCACGACAGGTACACGACCCGCGGTACCGGTTCCGCCGTGAGACGCAGGGTGACGTCCCAGTGCAAGCCCGCGCGCGGCGGGTTCACGACGACCACGTGAGGCGGCGGGAGGCTCGGCAGCACATCCTCCGCCCGCCCGGCGATGAAGCGCACGGGCGCCGCGGCGCCGCGCGCACGCGCCCACTCGATCGCTTTCTCGTCGGCGTCCACGGACACCACGTCCGCCCCCCGCTCGGCCAGGAGCACGGCGGTGTCGCCGATGCCGCCGTACAGATCCCAGATCCGGCGGCCGCGGACCTCTCCCAACTGGTCCACCGCCCAGCGGCGGGCCAGCGCTCCCATTTCCGGGTTCACCTGCTCGAAGGCGGTGGCGGGGAAGCCCGTCGCGGGGCCCGCCACGACGCGGGCGGCGCCTTGGGCCGGCTGCCACCAGCACACGACGTCGCCGCCGCCGGGCAGCGCCGCGCGGAGCCGAGCCGCGTCGAGCCACGGCTCCCCCGTCCCTTCGGCGATCACGTGCCGCCGCCCGTCGCGGTCGAGCCGCAGCGTGAGACGGGTGAGGCCGGGCGGCAGCAGGTCGAGTCGCGCCTTGACCTCGCGCCACAGCGCCATCAGGCGGAAATCCACGATATGGCAGTCGGCCAGGGGGAACACGAAGTTGGGCCTGTCGTAGGGGTGCAGTCCGATGGTCCGACCGTCCGACGGTCCGACGTTTTTCACCGCCATCGAGATCTTCGCCCGATAGCGCCACTCCTCCACGGCTTCGACGATCTCGGGGTCCGGCACGTCGAGCTTGCCGATGCGGCGCAGCGTGTCGCCGACCAGCGCGCGCTTGGCGGCGAGCTGGGCGTCGTAGGTGAGGTGCTGGAGCTGGCAGCCGCCACAGTGGTCCTGCGTGTAGTGCGGGCACGGGGGGATGACGCGGTTCGGACCGTTCTCCACGATCTCCCCGGGTGCTGCGCGCGCGAACCGGCGCCGCAGCGCGAGGCTCCCGTCGCGCAGCCGGATGCGGTCGCCCGGCGCCGTGCGGGGCACGAACACCGCGCGCCCGTCCGCCAGCCGGCCGACGCCGTCCCCGCCGACGGCGATCGCCGTGATCGCCACGACGTCGCTATTCACGGAGCCCTTCCTGGCGCGCGATCTCCGTCCAGAGCGATCGCTCGGCGGCCGGACGGCCGGACGGCCCGAGGGCAGCGGCGCGGCGCTCCCGGGCTTCATCGGCCAGCAACGCCGCCGCCACCGCGACGGCGCGCTCGACGCCGGGTTGCGGCGGCGCCGCCAGCAGGCGCGCGCCCACCCGGTCGAAGTACGTGATGTCGAGGTCGCCCTTCTGGAAATCGGGATCGTCCATCACTCGCAGGTGGAAGGGCTGGCTGGTCGGGATGCCGACGATCACCAGCTCGCGCAGCGCCCGCCGCATGCGCCGGATCGCGACGTCGCGCGTCTCGCCCCAGACGATGAGCTTGGCGAGCAGCGGGTCATAGAACAGGGTGACCTCCGTGCCCGACTCGACGCCCGCGTCCCAGCGGATGCCCGGCCCCGCGGGCGCGTCGAGATACTGCAGCACGCCTGCCGCCGGCAGGAAGTCGTTGAACGGATCCTCGGCGGTGATGCGGCATTCGACGGCGTGGCCGCGCGGATGCAGCAGGCCCGCGTGAATCCGCATCGGGCGCCCTGCCGCGACGCGCAACTGCTCGCGGACGAGGTCCACGCCGTACACCAGCTCGGTCACGGGGTGCTCGACCTGAATGCGCGTGTTCATTTCGAGGAAGTAGAACTCGCCGCCGCGCGCCAGGAGGAACTCGATGGTCCCCGCCCCCACGTACCCTACCGCGCCCGCCGCCGCCGTCGCGGCTTCGGAGAGCCGCCGCCGCAGCGCCGGGCTGACGGCCGCGGACGGCGACTCCTCGATCAGCTTCTGGTGCCGCCGCTGGATGCTGCACTCGCGCTCACCCAACGCCACGACCCGGCCGTGGGTGTCGGCGAGGATCTGGATCTCGATGTGACGGGGGCGCTCGAGGTACTTCTCGAGGTACAGGGCGCCGTCGCCGAACGCCTTCTGCGCCTCGCCGCGCGCCGCCGGGAACGCGGCCTCGATCTCCGTCTCATCGCTCACCAGCCGCATGCCCTTCCCCCCGCCGCCGGCGGCCGCCTTGAGCAGCACGGGGAATCCGAGGCGCCGGGCCTCGCGCCGCGCCTCGGCGGGGTCGCGCAGCGGGACCGCGGTGCCGGGCACGATAGGGACCCCGGCCGCCTGCATGCGCCGCCGCGCTTCGGTCTTATCGCCCATCGCGCGGATCGCCGCCGGCGGCGGCCCCACGAAGACCAGGCCCGCGTCGCGGCACGCCTCGGCGAACGCCGCGCGCTCGGAGAGGAAGCCGTAGCCGGGATGCACGGCGTCGCAGCCGGCGGCCCGGGCCGTCGTGATCAGCGCGTCGATATCGAGGTACGACTGGACGGCGGGCGCCGGCCCGATCGCCGCGGCCGCATCGGCCGCCCGCACGTGGGGCGCGAGCCGGTCGGCCTCAGAGTAGACCGCGACCGCGGCCAGGCCTTCCTCGTGGCAGGCGCGGATGATGCGGACGGCGATCTCGCCGCGGTTGGCGATGAGGACTCGCTGGAGTTGTCGGTCGTCGGTCATCGGGTGTCAGTCATGCATGACCGATGACGGATGACCGATCACCCCTCAACATCCCACCTCGTCCCGCAACCCGAACGTGCGCAGCGGCCGGCACAGATCGGAAACGTTGTCGGCGGCGCGCCGGTAGAGAGTGAGCGCCGGCGCCGTCCACGTCTCCTGCTGGTCCACCGCGAGCCGCAGCGCCGCGAACACGAAGTCCTGCGCCGGCACCCGGTCGCCCCGCCGTTCCCGCCCCGCCACCCACACCAGGGGGCGCTTGTTCCAGCTCAGCTCGCCGCCCGTTGCGCCGGGGGGCTGGGGCGGCCGCTCGAACCCCATGCTGGCACACAGCGCGCGGCTCTGCCCCAGGGATCGCAGCGACACGGGCCGGGGCACGTCCTGCAGCTCGGCGCGGAGCAGGCGGCGCCGGAAGACGCTGTCGCCACGCCAGCGCGCCAATGGCACGACGACGAGATCGGGACGCAGGCCGCGGCTGAACCGCATGTACCACGCGGCGTGGGTGTCTACGTCCTGAGCGGTGAACAGGATGCCGCGTTGCGGACAGGCGCGCAGCAGATTCTCTCCCAGCTCCTCGAGGACCGGCGGGAGGCGCAGCGTCGCCGGGATCCGGGTCCACACGGCCGTCGCCGCGTCCGCGCCCATAGCCTCCCACTCCAGATAGCCGCGCTCGCCGTGCGTGAAGAGCTGCAGCACGCGCGCCGAGTCACCCGCCGGGGTGTCGCCGCTCATCCGGGCGGCGCGCTCCAGCGTCTGCTCGGCGCTGTCCAGCGCCGCGCGGGCGGCGACGGAGTCGATCCCGCTCGCGCCGTGGGCGTGATAGTCGCGGGCGCGCCGCAGGTAGGCGCGCCCCAGGCCAAGCCAGGCGGTGGCGTCGGTCGAGTCGGCGGCGACGCGTGCCCACCAGGCGGCGCGCAGCGAGTCGTTCGGGGCGGGCGGCGCCTGGAGCAGCGCGGCGAGCAGCAGCCCGCTAGAGAGGAATGTTGCCATGTTTCCTGGGGGGGTTCTTGCTGCGCTTGGTCTCAAGCGTGGTGAGCGCCTCGATCAGCCGCAGCCGCGTGTCGCGGGGGTCGATGATGTCGTCCAGGTACCCGCGCGCCGCCGCCCGGTAAGGGTGGGCGAACTTGTCGCGGTAGTCGATCGCGTGCTGCTCCGTCGCCTCTCCTTTATAGAGGATCTCCACGGCGCCCTTCGGGCCCATCACCGCGATCTCGGCGGTTGGCCAGGCGACGTTGTAGTCGCCGCGGATGTGCTTGGAGTTCATCACGTCGTAGGCGCCGCCGTACGCCTTGCGGGTGATGACCGTGAGCTTGGGGACGGTGGCTTCGCAGAAGGCGTAGAGCAGCTTGGCGCCGTGCTTGATGATGCCGCCGTGCTCTTGCGCCACGCCGGGGAGAAATCCGGGTACGTCCTCGAACGTCACCAGCGGAACGTTGAACGCGTCGCAGAAGCGGATGAACCGCGCGCCCTTGAGCGAGGCCGCGATGTCGAGCACGCCGGCGAGTGTAGCGGGCTGGTTCGCGACGATCCCGACGGGCCGTCCCGCCAGCCGCGCGAAGCCGACGAGCAGATTCCCGCCGTAGTCGCGCTGCACCTCGAAGAACTGGCCCTCGTCCACCACGGGCCGGATCACGTCGTGCATGTCGTAGGGCTGGGACGCATCGTCCGGCACGATGTCGAGCAGGCCTTCATCGCGGCGGTCGGAGGGATCGCCGCACGGGCGGACGGGTGGACCGTCCAGATTGTTGGAGGGGAGGAATCCCAGCAGCGTGCGAATGGCCGTGAGCGATTCCCGCTCGGAGTCGTGGACGAAGTGCGCGACGCCGGAGGTACCGCCGTGCACGTCGGCGCCGCCCAGGCCGTCGAAATCGACCTCCTCGTGCGTCACCGTCTTCACGACGTTGGGGCCGGTCACGAACATGTAGGAGATGCCGCGCACCATGAAGATGAAGTCGGTGATGGCGGGGCTGTACACGGCCCCGCCGGCGCACGGGCCGAGCACGGCGCTGATCTGCGGCACGACGCCCGAGGCGAGCGTGTTGCGCAGGAAGATCTGCGCGTAGCCGCCGAGCGAGGCGACGCCCTCCTGAATGCGCGCGCCGCCCGAGTCGTTGAGGCCGATCACGGGGGCGCCGTTCTGGACGGCGAGATCCATGATCTTGCAGATCTTCTCCGCGTGCGCCTCCGAGAGCGAGCCGCCGAACACGGTGAAGTCCTGCGCGAAGGCATAGACCAGGCGGCCCTCGATCCGGCCCCATCCCGTCACCACGCCGTCGCCGAGGTATTGCTCGTCGCCCAGTCCGAAATCGGTCGTGCGATGCGTCACGAAGCGATCCAGCTCGACGAACGAGCCGGGATCGAGCAGCACGTCGAGGCGCTCGCGCGCCGTCATCTTCCCCTTCTCGTGCTGTGCGGCGACGCGGTCGGGGCCGCCGCCCTGTTCGGATTCGGAGCGCTTTTGCTGCAACAGTTCCAGCTTTTCGCGCATGGACATGGTGCGGAATCTAGGCGGAGACGCCGAGTGTGCTAGGAAGACGCCGAGAGGCTGAGGGGATACAAGGAGCGAGGGGCGAGGAATAACACCCTCGCCCCTCAGATCTCATAGCCCCTCAGCCGCTCAGTCTCTCGGCGTCTCCCCCGGCGTCTCCTCCCCAGTCGGCTGGGGAACCGGAACGATGTCGTCTTTGGGAAAGCCGGTCGCGGCCAGGACGATGCGATGATGGATAGGATCGACTTCCAAGACCTTGAGCTCGACGGCCTGCCCTTCTTTGACGGCATCCCCCGGCTGATTGATATCGGGAATGCCGAGCTGCGACATCGGCACGAACCCTTCGATGTCATTGCCGAGATCGACGACGACGCCCTTGTCCATCAGCCGCATCACGCGGCCCCGCAGCTCCGTGCCGACCGGGTAGGTCTCGCCGATACGCAGCCATGGATCTTCCTGCGCCTGCTTCAGGCCCAGCGAGATGCGCTTGTTTTCGGCGTCTACGTTGAGGATCAGCACGTCCACCTCGTCGCCCTTCTTGACGACTTCGGAGGGATGCTGCACCCGCTTGGTCCATGACATGTCGGAGATGTGGATCAGGCCGTCGATGCCGGGCTCAATCTCGACGAACGCGCCGAAGGAGGTGAGGTTGCGCACCTTGCCGCGCAGTCGCGTGCCGACGGGATACTTCTGCGGCAGCGCCATCCACGGATCCTGCTCCGTCTGCTTCATGCCGAGCGAGACCTTTTCCTCGGTCTCGTCGACCTTGAGGACGACCGCTTCGATGGACTCGCCGATCGACACGATCTTGGACGGATGCCGGACGTTACGCGTCCAGCTCATCTCGGAGATGTGCACCAGGCCCTCGATGCCGGGCTCCAGCTCGACGAACGCACCGTAGTTGGTGATCGAGACGACCTTGCCCTGGACGCGGGTGCCGACGGGGTACCTGGCGGCGACGTTCTGCCACGGATACGGCTGCAGCTGCTTCAGCCCGAGCGAGATGCGCTCCCGCTCCCAGTCGATATCGAGGATTTTGACCTCGAGCTCGTGGCCGATCTGCACCATCTCCGACGGATGCGACACGCGGCCGTAGCTCATGTCCGTGATGTGGAGCAGCCCGTCCACGCCGCCGAGGTCGATGAAGGCGCCGAAGTCGGTGATGTTCTTCACGACGCCCTTCCGCACCTGACTGACGGACAGCTCCTTCATCAGGACGTCGCGCTTGGTCTTGCGCTCCGCCTCGAGCAGCACGCGGCGCGATACGACGATGTTGCGGCGCCGTTTGTTGAGCTTGATGATCTTGAACTCGAAGCTCTGGCCCAGCAGCTCGTCGATGTTGGGGACGCGGCGGAGGGCGATCTGGCTGCCCGGGAGGAAGGCGTCCACGCCCATCAGGTCCACCACTACGCCGCCCTTGATCTTCTTCACCAGCGTGCCGGTGACGGCCTCGTCCTTCTCGTGGGCCTCGCGGATCCGCTCCCAGACCCGCATGAAGTCCGCCTTCTTCTTGGAGAGGACGACGGCGCCTTCCTGGTCCTCGAGATGCTCGAGGAAGACCTCGATTTCGTCGCCTTGTTTGAGGCTCTTCGGGTCCTTGAATTCGTCGATCGCCACCGCCCCTTCGGACTTGAAGCCGACGTCGAGGATGACGGCGGTGTCGGTCACGCGCAGGACGCGGGACTTGACGATCTCGCCTTCCTCGATATTGGAGAGCGTCCCCTCGTACAGCTCGGTCATCTTCGCGATCTCGTCCGAGGAGTACTCCTCGTCGAGGCCGGAGCGGACGCGCAATTGCGAGTGGGAGGGCTTCCTGGTGGGAGTCGCTTCGTCTTCGGACTGTTCTACGTCCCTTGCCTCAACGAGCATTCGGTACACCGGTCCGGTTGTGGGTTTGAGGGTGCATGTCCATGAAGCGGCGAAACCTACCCAGGGAAGACCCGCCGCGCCAGTTCAACCACCCGCACCACCTGCGCCTCCAGCGTGAGCGCGGTGGAATCGAGTAACACCGCATCTGCGGCGGGCTTGAGGGGGGCCACCGGGCGCGTTGAATCGGCGCCATCGCGGGCCGCGAGCGCCGCGCTTTCCCGGCGCACGGCTTCCTCGTCCAGCGTTTCACCGCGCTGTGTCAGCCGCCGCCGCGCCCGTTCTTCGGGTGTCGCGACCAGGTAGATCTTGAGCGGCGCGTCGGGAAAGACGACGGTGCCGATGTCCCGACCGTCCACGACCACTCCACGACCTCCGCCAACCTCCACAGCGTCCACAACCTGCCGTTGCTGCGCGTTGGCCCAGGTCCGCACCTGGGGAATTGCAGCAACGGCTGAGACCTGCCGCGTCACACGCTCGCTGCGGATCGCGTCCGCGACGTCGACGCCGGCGATTTCGGGCCGGAACTCGTCGCCGACGAGGACCAGCCGTACGGGGAGCGATTCCGCGGCGGCCAGAATTCGCTGCGGCGTCACGGCGCGGGTGTCGAGGGTGTCGCGGTTCTGGACGGTGTCGAGCACGGCGAGGGTGACGGCGCGATACAGCGCCCCCGAATCGAGGTGCGCCCACCCCAGCCGCGCCGCCACGAGCGCCCCCGTCGAGCTCTTGCCGGACGCCGCCGGCCCGTCGATCGCAATGACGCGAAGGGTCATGGTGCGCGGTCCGCGGTGCGCGGTCCGCGGATACGGGCGAGGTCGTGGAAGAACGCCGGATAGCTGATCGCCACCGAGCGTTTCTCCGACAGGCGAACATCCGCGCCGGGTAGCGTGCCCAACACGGCGAACGCCATCGCCAGGCGGTGATCGTGAGCCGTGTCGACGCGTCCCCGCGGCGGCTCAGCGCCGCCCTCGACCACGAGATCGTTGCCCTGCACCTCCGCCTGCACGCCGACCGCGCGCAGGTTCGCCGCGACCAGCTCCAGGCGATTGCTTTCCTTCACACGCAGCTCCCCGACTTCCCGGAACACGGTCTCGCCCGGCGCACGGCTCGCCAGCACCGCCAGCATCGGCACCTCATCCACGAGTGTCGGGATTTCCGCGGCGGTGACCTCGGTGCCGCGCAGGTCGGTCGCCGGCCGGGCGATGAGATCGGCCACGGGCTCACCGGCGGCGTCGCGCAGATTGATCCGCTCGACTCGCGCTCCCATTCGCTCGAGGACCACGAGCGCGCCCGTGCGCGTGGGGTTCACACCGACATTCTCGATGCACAGCTCCCCTCCATCGGCCAGCACCGCGGCGGCGACGAGAAATGCAGCCGA
>JBOHSP010000352.1:0-2664 GCA_050733275.1 Gemmatimonadales bacterium | reverse complement strand
ACCCTACGTCTGGCACGGGGGGACGGTGGAGACGCCGGCGGAGGCGCCCGATGCGGTGATCTGCGCCACCCTGCCCGCGCGCCAGGAGTTGGCGGCGCTGGCCGCCGTGAGTCCCGCCCCCCCACTGGTGCTGCTGCTTGCCTCCCAACTCGCCTATATGCGGTCGATCGCCACCCTCACGCCGCTCACGCTGTCCTCTGCCGCCGACCGCGCCCAGGATCGGGCCGAGCTGTTGCGCGCGCGGATCGCCGCCCGCCTCACTGCGGGCAACGTGGACGCCGAGCTGGCCGTGCTGCAGCCGCTGTTCGAATCCCGCGATCCGGCGGAGGTGGCGGGCGCGCTGCTCGCGCTCCAGAGGGAGCAGGCAGCAGCCAGCAGTGAGCAGACGTCCGCGAGGAGCGCGGATGTCTGGACCACGCTGTTCGTCACGATCGGCAGGCAAGACCGCGCGACGCCGAAGGATCTGGTCGGCGCGTTGATTCGGGAAGTGGGGCTCGAGAAGGCACAGATCGGCAGGATCGAAATGAAGGACACGTTTTCGCTGATCGACATCGCGCCCGCCGCCGCCGAGCAGGCAGCCCGGCGGCTGACGGGCGTCGCGATTCGCGGCCGGCGCGTGAACGCACGGCTCGACCGCTCCCGCTGACGGCGCCGCCTATTTCTTGTTGTTCACCGCCATCTTGAGCTGCTTGCCCGCCCGAAACGCCGGCGCGATCGTCGCCTTGATCTGGATCGTGCCACCGGTCTTCGGGTTGCGGCCCATGCGCGCGGCGCGCTTACGCGCCTCGAAGTTGCCGAAGCCCGTGATTTGCACTTTCGAGCCCCGCTTCAGCTCGCCGGCGATGATGCCCTTGTCGTCGAACAGGGCCTCGATCGCGCGCGACGCGTCGGCCTTCGACATCTTCGTACGCATGGCCAGGGCCGCCGTCAGCTCCGCCTTGTTCACATGTTCTCCTTAGTGGGGGTCGTATCGAGAAAACCCTTGCCATCCGGCCCCTGTTGCGGGGGGGCGCCCGAAAACCCGCATAAAACCTGCACAACTATGGGGTATACCTCGGAAAACCGCAAGATCGCTGGACTTTCTGGGGAGACACCCGCCGGCACGTCGGCACCACCGTCCGTTGCCCCGGGGCCGGGTCCCCACTAGCGTGTTGCCGTCCGATGGCGCGCATGCCGTCGTGCCGACGCGCCGACGTGCTTTCGTGGAGGAGTCGTTGTTCCAAAACCCCCGCCCCGGCTGGATCGAAGTCATCTCCGGCGTGATGTTTTCGGGAAAGTCCGAGGAATTAATCCGGCGGGTGCGGCGTGCGGTGATCGCCCGCAAGCAGGTCCAGGTCTTCAAGTCCCACCTCGACGCCCGCTACGCGGGCCTCTACTCCGTCAGTTCGCACGACGGAGTCGCCGTCGAGGCTGAGCCGGTGGATTCCTCCGCGGAAATCGCTCGCCGCCTGCGCCCCGGGACCGAGGTGGTGGCCGTGGACGAGGCCCAGTTCCTGGATGACGGTATCATCGAGGTCGCGAACCGCCTGGCCGACCGCGGCGTGCGCGTCATCCTCGCGGGGACGGACGTGGACTTCCGCGGCCTCCCGTTCGGCCCGATGCCCACGCTGATGTGCATCGCCGAGGTGGTGGACAAGTTCCAGGCCATTTGCGTGGTGTGCGGGGGTCCCGCCACCCGCAACCAGCGCCTGGTGAACGGCAAGCCGGCGCTGTGGGACAGCCCCACGATCATGGTGGGCGGGCGGGAGAGCTACGAGGCGCGGTGCCGGCACTGCCATCGGGTGCCGAGGCGGGATGAGGATCAGACGGCCCTGCTCTAATTGCGGATTGTGGATTGCGGATTGCGGATTTGACGCGCCCAGTTTCAATCCGCAATCCGAAATCCGCAATCCGCGATTGTCGCCGTGCTGAACGTCGCCCTCACCGGCAACATCGCGGCCGGCAAGTCGACGGTGGTGCAGCACTTCCGCCGCTGGGGCGCCACCGTGATCGACGCCGACGCCCTGGCGCGCGACGCGCAGGCGCCGGGGGGCGACGTCCTGGCGACGATCGTCGGACGGTTCGGCGCGGACGTGCTGGCGCCCGATGGCACCCTCGATCGCGCGGCCCTGCGTGCCAAGGTCATGGGCGACGACGCCGCGCTCACGGCGCTCAACGCGATCGTTCACCCCGCCGTGCAGCAGCGGCGCGATGAACTGCTGCGTGAGGCGCGGCAGCGCGGCGACGCCCTGCTCGTGAACGATATCCCGCTGTTGTTCGAGGCCCTCGATCCGGCGCCGTTCGACGTGATCGTGCTCGTGGACGCACCCGTCGCGGTGCGGCGCACGCGGCTGCGTGTGCTGCGCGGCCTGTCGAATCAGGACGCCGACCGGATGATCGCCGCGCAGATGGCCGCCGAACGCAAGCGCGCGCGCAGCCACCATGTCATCGAGAACGACGGCACGGTGGAGGAGCTGGAGCAGAAGGCGCGGGCGGTGTTTCTCGACCTGCGGCGTCGCGCCGCCAGGACCCGCGCGGAGGTCGTGATCCTCTGGCCGGGCGACGCCGGGGACGATGCGGCGCTCGAGGCCATCGCCACGCGTGCCCGCGAAGGGGGCGCGCGCGTCGTGCAGGCGAGCGGGAAGACGAACCTGCGCGCCGAGCTCGCGGCCGGCGGGCGCGCGG
>JBOHSP010000351.1:0-3850 GCA_050733275.1 Gemmatimonadales bacterium | reverse complement strand
GCGCGGATGCGGGCGACGGCCGCGCGCGCGGCCGCGCTGTCGGCCGCGTTGGGCACGCGCGACTGCACCACGAAACGGACGAAGGCCATCGCGGGACGCGTGAACTCGTCCTCGTGCTCCTCGACGTAGCGCCGCAGCTCGTCATCGCTGATCGGCGAGGAGTCCGGCATCTCGGCGGGCCACACCGGCAGCACGGCCACGCGCACGGAATCGTACTCGTCGTGGTACAACTGCCACAGCTTGCCGTCGGAGATGTACACGTCGGAGGTGGCGTATTGCGCGAGCTTGTAGCGGAGAATCCGGTCCCGATACAGCGCTTCGAGCTGCAGCAACAACCCGGGGTCGGCGCCGGTCTGGAGGAACCGCTGCCACTTGGCGATGTCGAACTGCCCATTCGTCTGGAACTCGGGGTTCTGCATGACTTCCGCGGGCGGCGACGAGCGGGCCGCCTCGATCACTTCCGTGTCGCTGACGCGGATGCCGAGCCGGTCGTATTCGTCGTACAGCACGATCGAATCGACGAGCTGCTGGATCACCTGGTCCTGCAGCTCCTGGTCGCCCTCCAGCGTCATCGGCGCCGTCCCGAACCGCAGCCGGAACTGCTCGCGGGCGTTCTGGACCAGCTGCTGGTAGCGCGCCACCTGCACATCCTGTCCGTTGACCCGGAGCACGACCGTGCCGCTGGGGCCGAGGATTTCCGTGACCTGCCCGATGCCGAGCCACAGCACGAACGATCCGGCAACGATCAGGAACACCCATTTCGCATTGGCGCGCATGGTGCGCAGCATGGCGGCGTCGAGCTCCGGTCAAAGAGGAAGGGAAGGGGCATAAGTCTAAAAACGGCAACGGACAAACTCAAGCGACGCGGGCGTGCGATCATTTGACAGCACCGCCGGCCGAACACTATCTTCGTTCAATTCCCACATAGACTTAGGCCGTGGCGTATACTAGCGAGATCGACAAGCTCGAGGCGCGGTTTCGGGACAACCCCAAGGGTCGCAACTTTGCCCCCTTGGCGGACGCCTATCGTAAAGCGGGGCTTATAGATAACGCGATCGATCTGTGTCAGAACGGCCTCAAGCTCCACCCCGATTACGTCAGCGCCCACATCGTCTACGCCCGCTGCCTGGTCGACAAGAAGGACGACGCGGGTGCCCAGGACGTCTTCAAGAAGGTCCTGGAGCTCGACGGCGAGAACATCATCGCCCTGCGCGGGCTGGCCGATCTCGCCGGCCGCCAGGGACGGCACGAGGAAGAGGTCGAGTGGCTGTCCCGGCTCCTCAACGCCGATCCGATGAACGGCGACGCGGCCGAAGCGCTGTCGCGGGCGAAAGGCAAGGTGGCGACCCAGGCCACCACCGCCACGAGCGCGCCCGATTTGGTCGTGGAGCACACGTCGCTCGCGGAGACGCCGGTCGCGCCTTCGGCCGCGACGCGGCCCAAGCCCGCAGACGCGCCGGAGGTCGAGACGTTCGACGGGACGGTCGAGCTGGATCCCGCGGCTCACGCGGCGGCCAAGGCGGAAGGCCTCGAGGTACAGGAGGACGTCGAGCTCAATCCCCAGCAGATCGAGCAGGTGGAGATCGAGGGGCTGGCGCGCACCCAGTACGAGGGCAGCGGCGCTTTCAAGCTGGATGCCCCCACTCCGGCCGCGCTATCGGCCGAGCCCCCGGAGGAGATGCTCCCGGAGATCGACCTGCCCCTGATCATGCCTGACGAAATGGTGGCGCCGCCCGCGCCGCCCGCGCCGCCCGCGCCGCCGAGGCCACCACAGCCGCCGGCCCCGCCCCGGAGTGGGGAGCCCATTCCCGCGGCGGTCGCGCTTTCGGACGATGACGGCGCGGCCGATACGGCCGCGCTGTCGCGGGCGGAGCCGGTGCTGACCGAGACGATGGCAGAACTGTACCTGAAGCAGGGGCACACACAGGAAGCGCTGCACGTGTACGAAGCCCTGCTCACCCGGCAGCCCGGTGACGCACGCCTCCAGGCGAAGATCGACGAGCTGTTGGGCCGACGACGCGCGCCCTCCTCCCCTCCCTCGCCCGCTTCGCCCCCTGCTGTCGTGCCGCGCCAGCGGTCGGGCGTATCGGCCCAGACATTCCTCAAGCGCATCTGGTCGGGGGCGGGTGGGGCGCCGGACACCCACGCGCCTGCGCCGCCAGCGGAGCAGAGTACGCTCGCCGCGGCGTTCGATGGCGCGGATGTCGGGGGAGACGCCGGGCCGCCGCCGGGGGAGCCGACGCATCCCGCGCACGACCATATCTCGCTCGACTCGGTGTTCGGCGATGAGGCGGGCCGCCCCAGCACTCCGGCGGAGCCCGGCGGTGGAGCGGGCACGCCGGCGACGGACGCCGGGGCCGGCGAGCCGAAGCCGGGATTCTCGTTCGACGAATTCTTCGGCGGCGCGGCGGGTGGACAGGCGGGCGGTGCGGCGGCTGGGGGCGAACCGGGGGCGGCAGGTCCGCGCACGCCCGGGGCCAGTCACTCCTCCGGCCGCACGCCGCGGCCGCCCGAAGACGAGGCAGATGCCGATCAGTTCCAGCAGTGGCTGAAGAAGCTGAAATCCTAGTGTCGCCCTCAGTCCACATCGCCGTGCTGAACGGCCCCAATCTGAATCTGCTCGGCGCGCGCGAGCCCGAGATCTATGGGCGCGCGAGCCTGGCGGAGATCGAGCACGCCGTCCGCGAGCGGGCGCGGGAGCTCGGCGTCGGGTGCACGTGGATCCAGACGAACCACGAAGGCGAGCTGGTGGAGGCGATTCAGGGGCTGGCGGGCCCGCCCCGCGCCGACGGCGCGCTGATCAACGCGGCCGCGTTCACGCACACCAGCCTGGCCGTGCGGGACGCGCTGCTCGCGGTCCGCGTCCCCTTCGTCGAGGTCCATCTGTCGAACATCTTCGGGCGCGAGCCGGAACGGCAGCGCTCCCTGCTCGCCGACCTCGCCGTCGGCGTCGTCACCGGATTCGGTGCGGACAGCTACCGGCTGGGACTCGAGGGGCTGGTCGGGCATCTCGCGGCTCGCGATGCCGCGCCCCCCCGCCGCTGACCGGCGCCGCGAGCGGCAGGCCGCCCTCGCGGCCGTCCTCGCGGCCGAAGGGCTCGACGCGCTGCTCGTGACCTCGCGTTCCAACATCCGCTATCTCACCGGGTTCAGCGGCTCGGCCGGCGTGGCTGTGGTGCCGTGCGCCGCCGGGACGGGGGAGGGCGGGGAGGTGCTGCTCGTCACCGATTCGCGCTACGACGAGCAGGCCCACCAGCAGTGCGGCGCCGTGGCCCGCGTCGAAATCGAAGCCGCGAGCGTGTGGGAGCGGCTCTTCACGGTGCTGCCGAGTCTGGGCGGACTGGCGGCGCTGGGCTACGAGGCGCACGCGCTGAGCGCGAAGGACGCGGCGCGCCTTCCCGACACGTGGCAGTGGAAGCCGGCCGGCGAGCTGGTCGAGCGGCTGCGCGCCCGCAAGGATCCGGGCGAGGTGGCCGCGATCCGGGCCGCCGCGGCGCTCGCCGGAGCAGCGTTGCAGGAGACGCTCGCGGCCGTGCGGCCGGCCGGCGGGCAGACGGAGCTCGAGATCGCCGGGCTGCTGGAGCACGCGCTGCGGCGCCGCGGCAGCGAAGGTCATCCGTTCGCCACGATCGTGGCGTCCGGCCCGCGCACGGCGTGGCCGCACGCGCAGACGAGCGCGCGGCCGGTGCAGCGGGGGGACTGGCTGCTGCTGGATTTCGGCGCCGTGGTGGACGGGTACTGCGCCGACGTCACCCGCACGGTGCTCGTCGGCGCCCGCGCCGACGATGCGCAGCGGGGGCTGTACGACCTCGTCGCGGCGGCGCAGCGCCGGGCGCGCGAAGGCGTGCGC
>JBOHSP010000350.1:0-2511 GCA_050733275.1 Gemmatimonadales bacterium | reverse complement strand
CTCGCAATTCGCCGTCGCCGCCGCCGCCCAGGCGGTGCGCGATGCCTGCCTGGAGCAGAAAGGCAAAGGCGAGCTCGACCCCAAGCGCGTCGGCGTGATCATCGGCACCGGCACCGGCGGCATCGCGACGTTCGAAGAGAACATGACGGTGTATCTCCAGAAGGGCCCAGACCGCGTGTCGCCCTTCTTCGTCCCGATGTTCATGGCCAACGTGGCCGCCGCGCTGGTCTCGATGCGCTACGGGTTCCAGGGCCCCAACTACGGCACCGTCTCCGCGTGCGCCTCCTCGGGCCACGCGCTCGGCGACGCCTTCGACCTGATTCGCGCCGGCGAAGCCGACGTGATGGTGGCCGGCGGCTCCGAGGCGGCGATCACCCCGCTCGCGATCGCCAGCTTCGCCAACATGAAGGCGCTGTCGGAGCGCAACGACGATCCCCCCACCGCCAGCCGGCCGTTCGACAAGGATCGCGACGGCTTCGTGATGGGCGACGGCGCGGCCGTCGTGATCCTCGAAGAATGGGAGCGCGCCCGCGCCCGGGGCGCCACGATTCTGGCCGAGATGGTCGGCTACGGCGCGACCGCCGACGCGTATCACATCACCGCGCCCGCGCCCGACGGCTCCGGCGCCCAGGAGGCGATGCGCCTCGCGCTCGCCGACGCGGGCGTGAGACCGGAGGAGGTCGGCTACATCAACGCGCACGGCACGTCCACGCCGCACGGCGACGCCGCCGAAACCGCCGCCGTGAAGGCGGTGTTCGGCGAGCACGCGCGCAACGTGATTTTCGGCTCCACCAAATCGATGACCGGACACCTGCTGGGCGCGGCGGGCGCGTTCGAGTTCGGGATCTGCGTGCTCGCGCTGCAGCACGGCGTCATCCCGCCGACCATCAATCAGTTCCACCCCGATCCCGCCTGCGATCTCGACTCGGCGCCGAATCACGCGGTGCGCCGCCAGGTGGAGGTGGCGCTGTCCAACTCGTTCGGCTTCGGCGGGCACAACGTCACGCTCGCGGTGCGGCGGGTGGCGTGACGGACGGCCGGACGGCCGGACGGCCCGACGGCCGGATGGGCGGATCCACCGATCCTGCCCTCGCGCCGATTGCCGAGCAGGTCGCTCGAGGCAAACGACTCACGCGCGAGGATGGCCTCGCGCTTTTTGCATCGGCCGACTTGCTCACGATCGGCCGCCTCGCCGACGCGGCGAACCGCCGGCGCAACGGAGACCGCGTCTACTTCGCCGCCAATCAACACCTCAATCCCACGAACGTCTGCATTCTGCGGAACACGTGCGTCTTCTGCTCCTTCGCCCGGATGCCGAAGGAGGACGGCGCGTACACCCGCAATCTCGACGAAGTCTTCGCGGAAGCGGACGCCGCCCAGGGCAATCCGACGCGCGAGTTCCACATCGTCGGCGGCCTGCACCCGAAGCTGCGGCTCTCCTACTACCTCGACCTGTTCCGCGGGCTGAAGCAGCGGCATCCCGCGGTGATGATCAAGGCACTCACGGCCGTAGAGGTGGCGCACCTCGCCAAGATCGAAGGGATGGAGGTGCGGGAGGTTCTGAAGGAGATGAAGGACGCCGGCGTCGATTCGCTGCCCGGCGGAGGCGCCGAGGTGTTCTCGCCCGCGGCGCGCGCCACGATCGCCGATCGCAAACTCACCGGTGACGAGTGGCTCGCGGTCCATCGCGCGGCGCACGCGCTCGGCATCCCCTCCAACTGCACGATGCTGTACGGACACGTGGAAACGCTCGCGGATCGCGTCGACCACCTGCTGGCGCTGCGCGCGCTCCAGGACGAGACCGGCGGGTTCCTCACCTACATCCCCCTCGCCTACCATCCCGACCACAACGAGTTGGGAGAGTCTCTGGGCCGCACGGGCACCGCCACGACCGGGTTCGACGACCTCAAGAACGTCGCCGTCGGCCGACTGCTGCTCGATAACATCCCGCACGTGAAGACCCACTGGCCCATGGTCACACCGTTCATTTCCCAGCTCGCGCTCACGTTCGGGTGCGACGACCTCGAAGGCACGGTGGTGTTCGAGCGGGTCTATCACGAGGCGGGCGCCCCCACGCCGATGTGGCTGTCGTACGACGAGATCGTCACGCTGATCCGCGGGGCGGGAAAGGAGCCCGTTGAGCGCGATTCGCTGTACCGGACGGTGCGGACCTTCGAGGGCTACGAGCCCGAGCCCATACCCGCACCGGTGCGGACACAGGGGCCCGTACCGCAGGGGAGCCTGTTCCAGATCACGCCGCGGGCGAGGGCCTCGGTGCGAGCCAGGCAGCCGGTGACGACGGCAGTGGATGGTGCCGAGTGAGGGAGGTGCGAGGTTTGCAAGGTCTTTCTGACCACGGGCGGCAGCCCGGGGTCAACTCAAACCTGGAGCCCTGGATGTTTGGTTATCCCCGGGCTACCGCCCGGGGTCAGACAATCCAAGGCCCCCTCTCGGGCTTGTGTTTACCCCGGGCTGCCGCCCGGGGTCAGAGACCCTCATGAGACTCGGGCG
>JBOHSP010000349.1:0-7344 GCA_050733275.1 Gemmatimonadales bacterium | reverse complement strand
GGTCGGGTGGGGCCAAAGGCGCCCGCAAGCGGGTGCCGCGGGGCGCCCAGCCCGGCCGCTAGCCCGCGCCGCGGCTGCTACCTTGGCCCCGCCGTCCCCTAGCCCCGTCCCGTCCATGGATTTCGTCCTCACGCTGCACAGCCATCTCCCCTACGTCTTGCACCACGGCCGCTGGCCGCACGGCAGCGTCTGGTTGTGCGAAGCGGCCCTCGATACCTACCTCCCGCTGCTCGACGCGTTGCAGCGCTTCGAGGGCGAACGGATCGCCGCGCCGATCACCATCGGTATCACGCCAATCCTCGCGAACCAGCTCGCCCATCCGGCCTTCGCCAGCGAGTTCGAGGCGTACATGGGCCGGCGGATCGAGGCGAGCGCCGGCGCGCCCGCCTCCCTCGCCACCTCGGGCGATGCCGCCCTCATGCCCATCGCGACGTTCTGGCAGGAGCGGCTCGCGCGCATGCTGGCGCTGTTCCGGGGCATCGGCGGCGATCTGATCGGCGCGTTCCGCGGGTTGGAGGAGCGCAGGCGCATCGAGCTGATCTCGTCCGCGGCCACGCACGGATTCCTGCCGCTGCTCGGCCGCGATGAGAGCATCCGGCTGCAGTTGCTGCTCGGCGTGGCCGAGCACCGCCGCCTGTTCGGCCGGGCGCCGACCGGTTGCTGGTTGCCCGAGTGCGCGTACCGCCCGGACGGGCCGTGGGCGCCGGGGCACGGCGCGACCCCGCGCCCCTTCCGTCCCGGGACGCACCAGCACCTCCTGGCCGCCGGGTACCGCTACTGCTTCGTCGACGCCCACGTGGTGAACGCGGGCCAGCCGCTCGGCTATCCGCACGAGGAGGCGCAGCAGCCGGGCGCGCGCTCGCCGTATGTCGCCTACCGGGTCGCCGGCGGGACTAAGGGCCGAGACCTCTACGCCTTCGTGCGCGACCCGCGCTCCTCGAGCCAGGTGTGGAGTCGCGCGCAGGGTTATCCGGGCGACGAATGGTACCTCGAGTTTCACAAGATCCGCTGGCCCGACGGCCTGCGGCTGTGGCGCGTGACCGGCGCGGGCACGGATCTCGGGAGCAAACGCGGCTACGAACCCGCCGCCGCGCAGCACGCCGTCCACAACCACGCGTCGCACTTCGTGAGCGTGCTGCACGACACGGCGGCCGCGCAGAGCCGCGGCGTCATCACGGCGCCGTTCGACGCCGAGCTCTTCGGGCACTGGTGGTTCGAAGGGGTGGACTTCCTGCGCGAGGTGTATCGCCGCCTCGCCGGCGACAGCGTCCGGCCGGTGACCGCGCGCCAGCACATGGCATCCCGCGGCCGCCGGCCGTCGGTCCGGCTCGCCGAGGGCTCGTGGGGCAAGGACGGCGACTTCTCGATGTGGCTGAACGACGGCACGGCGTGGACCTGGCAGCGGCTCTGGCCGCTGGAAGACGCCTTCTGGGGCGTGGCCCGCGCGGCGCTCGCCGGAGGCCCGGAGCAGCGCGCCGTACTCGCGCAGGCCGCGCGCCAGCTGCTGCTGGCGCAGGCCTCCGATTGGCAGTTCATCATCGCGACCGGCGAGGCCGCCGATTATGCCTCCCTGCGCTTCGACGAGCATTGCGCCCAGGCGGAGGACCTGGTCCGGGTGCTGGGGCGGGATGCGCCGATCGATGAGGCGACCCGCCACCGCGTGGGGGCGCTGGACAAGCAAGACGACGTGTTTCCCGGCGTGCTGGACGCGGTGGCGGAGGCGCTGGCGTGAAGGATGCAGGAGGCAGCGTTGTGATCCATGGGCATTTTTATCAGCCGCCGCGCGAAAACCCGTGGACCGGCCTCGTGGACGCCGAGGCATCGGCCGCCCCCGATCACGACTGGAACGCGCGGATCACCCGCGAATGCTACGCGCCGCTCGTGTCGATCGCCGTACCGGACGGCGGGCGCGAGCTGTGCATCCCCGCCTACGAGTATCTCAGCTGCGATTTCGGGCCGACGCTGCTCGATTGGATGGAACGGGAAGCGCCCGCGATGTACGACGCGGTCCTCCAGGCGGACCGTGCCAGCGCCGCGCGGCTCGGCCACGGCAACGCGCTCGCCATGCCGTACCACCATATCATCTTCCCCCTCGCCAGCCGGCGCGACAAAGTCACGGAGGTGCGGTGGGGCCTCGACGACTTCCGGCGGCGGTTCGGGCGCGACCCGGCCGGGTTCTGGCTGCCGGAAACCGCGGTGGATCGCGAGTCGCTCGAGGTGCTGGCCGAGGCCGGGATCGCGTTCACGGTGCTCGCGCCGCACCAGGTGCACCCGGCGCCCGCGCACGGCCTGCCGGGGCGCGTCGAGCTGGCGCGCGGCCGGTCGATCGCCGTCTGCATCTATGACGGCGGGCTCTCCCACGCCGTCGCGTTCGGGAATTTTCTCACCGATCCCGACCGCTTTACGGCCGCGCTGGACCACACCGCGCGGGGCGCCGTCGCGGCGATCGCCGTGGACGGCGAGACGTTCGGCCACCATCACGCGGGAGGCGATCGTACGCTCGGCACCGTGCTGCACCGGCTGCGGTCGGGCGGCCGGGTGACGATCACGAACTTCGCGGCCGTGCTCGCCGCCCGGCCGCCGGTCGAGCCGGTCGAGCTGATCACGCCGACATCCTGGAGCTGCGCGCATGGCGTGGAGCGGTGGCGCGCCGCCTGCGGCTGCCGGGTCCACCACGACCGCCCGTCGCAACAGGACTGGCGCGCGCCGCTGCGGGCGGCGGTCGACTGGCTCGCGCGCGAGGTGCACGCGCTGTACGAGCGCGACGGCGCGCACCTCCCTGGGGGGCCGTGGGCGTTCCGCGACGCTGCGGGCGGCGCCGGTCCCGTTCCGGGCGCCGACGCCGAGGCGGCGCCGCGGCTCGTCGAGATGGAGCGCGGCGTGCTGCGCGCCATGACGTCCTGCGGCTGGTTCTTCGACGATATCAGGGGCATCGAGGGGCGCCAAGTGTTGCGCTACGCCGCCCACGCGATGGCGCTCGCCGGTCCCGAGCGAGGGCGCCTCGAAGCGGGGTTTCTCGACCAGCTGGGCGACGCGCGGAGCCACGTGTTCCGCGAGGTGGCGCGACCGTGACGGCGCCGCTGCGATTCGTGTTCGGCCTCCATCTGCACCAGCCTGTGGGCAACTTCGATCACGTATTCGCGCAGCACGTGCGGGACGTCTACCGGCCGTTCCTCGAGCGCGCCACCGCGGCGGGGTTTTTCCCGCTCACGCTGCACATCTCGGGTCCGCTGCTCGAGTGGCTGGAGGCCCACGAGTCGTCGCTGCTCGACGCCGTCGGCCGCCTGGCGGGCGACGGGCGCGTCGAGCTGCTGCTGTCCGGGTTCGACGAGCCGATCCTCGCCGCGCTGCCGCGCGCCGACCGCGTGGAGCAGATCGAGCGGATGCGCGCGTGGCTGGCGCGGCGGTTCGGACCAGCCGCGACTGGCGGCGGCCTGTGGCTCACCGAGCGCGTGTGGCAGCCGGAGCTGGCCGCGGACCTGGCGGACGCCGGCGTCGCGTACACGCTCGTGGACGATCACCATTTCCGGGTCAGCGGGTTCCGCCGCGACGAGCTGCACGCGCCCTACCGCACGGAGGCCGACGGGCGCGGCGTCGCGCTGCTCGCCATCGACGAGCGCCTGCGGTACCTGATCCCGTTCCGCCCGCCCGAGGAAACGGCCGCCTACCTGCGCGAGGTGCGGGCGGCCGGTCACCCGCTCGCGGTCCTGGCCGACGACGGGGAGAAGTTTGGCGGCTGGCCGGGCACGCACCGCTGGGTGTACGAAGAAGGCTGGCTCGAGGCGTTTTTCCGCCAGCTCGAGCAGCTGATCGCCGGCGGCGAGGTGGCGCTGACCACCGGCGCGACCGCGGTGCGCGAGGTCGCCGGGGCGGGGCTCGCGTATCTCGGCAGCGCGTCCTATCGCGAAATGGAAACGTGGGCCTTGCCGGCCGCGGCGCAACAGGAGCTGCACCGGCTCCAGGAGCGGGGGGAGGCGACGCCGTTCGCGCGCGGCGGGCATTGGCCGCATTTCCTCGTGAAGTACCGGGAAGCGAACCGCATGCACAAGACGATGGTGGCGCTGTCGGCGCTGGCGCGGCGGCTCGGCGATCCGCCCGAGGCGCGGCGCGCGATCGGGCGCGCCCAGTGCAACGACGCCTACTGGCACGGCGTGTTCGGCGGCCTCTACCTGCCGCACCTGCGCCACGCGATCTGGCACCACCTCGCCCTCGCCGAGCGCGTGCTGCGCCAGGGCGACGCGCTCGCCTGCGAGACCGTGGACATCGATCAGGATGGGTTCGCCGAACTGTGGGTCCACTCGGCTCATTTCTCGGCCTGGATCAGCCCGCGGCGCGGCGGGGCGATCGAGACCCTGGTGCGCTTCCGCGAGCTGGAGAATCTCGCCGACGCCCTCACGCGACGCCGGGAGTCGTATCACGAGACCGCGCTGGCCCAGACGGCCGGCGCGGGAGGAGATGGAGCAGGTGGACGAGAGGGGAGGGAGGGCACGCCGAGCATTCACGACATCGAGAAGCAAGCCCGCATCACCCGCCTGCCACCGACCGACACCGAGCCCCGGGCGCTCCTCGTGGATCGCCTGCTTCCCGCCTCGCTCACGGCGGCCGACTACGAGGCCGGTGCGTATGCGCCGCTGCGGTCGTGGGCGGACGTGGCGATGACGGCGGCGGTCGAGACCGACGGCGAGGCGGCCGTGATCGTGCTGCGGGGCGCGGGGCTCGAGAAACGGCTGCGGTTCACCGCGACCGGCTGCCTCGACGCGGCCTACCGCTGGGACGACAGCCTCGGCCCCGCCGATGCCCTGTTCGCCCCGGAGTTGTCGCTCAGCCGGGAGTGGCCGCTCAACGTCCGGCCCGCCGCCGATGTCTGGACGTATGCCATCACGACACTCGCGCGCAGCGAGCGCGGGTTCGAGGAAACAGTGCAGGGGACCGCCGTGACGCCCCGCTGGCCGGTGCGGCTGGGGGCGTGCGGCCTGGAGCTCGGGCTCGCGGGTCCCCCATGACGGAGGCGCGGCGCGCCACGTACCGTGTGCAGCTGCGCGCGGAGTTCGGCTTCGATCAGGCGGCCGCCATCGTGGAGTACCTCGCCGCGCTCGGCATCACTCACCTGTACACGTCCCCGTACCTCCAGGCGGCCCCTGGCAGCACGCACGGCTATGACGTCGTGGATCATAGCCGCGTCAGCGCGGACCTGGGCGGGGACGCCGCGCACGGCCGCCTGCTCGCGGCCCTGCAGCGCGCCGCGATGGGGCACGTCATCGACGCCGTCCCCAATCACATGGCGATCGCGACCCGGGCGAACCGGTGGTGGTGGGACGTCCTGGAGGACGGGCTGGCGAGTCCCTACGCGCGCTACTTCGACGTCGATTGGGACTCGCCCGATGCCCGGTTGCGCAACACCGTGCTGTTGCCCGTGCTGGAAGACCAGTATGGGCGGATGCTGGACCGCGGCGCGATCCGGCTGCACCGCGCGGAGGCGGAATTCACGATCCGCTATGCCGACCACGAGTTCCCCGTCGATCCCCGCTCGCTGGCGCGGCCGCTGCGCCGCGCGGCCGAGCGCACCGGGTCCGAGCGCCTGGCCTTCATCGCGGACACGCTGGACGCGCTGCCGCGCGCCACCGACACGGCGCCCGACGCGATCGAGCGGCGCCACCGGGACCAGCGCGTGGCCGGCGAGATGCTGGCCGAGCTGCTGCGCGCGGATCCGCGGGCTGGCAGCTCCCTGGACGAGGTGGTCGCCGACTACAACCGGGACGTCGAGCTGCTCCACGATCTCCTCGATCAGCAGAACTACCGGCTGGCCTGGTGGCAGGCGGCCGACCACGACCTGGGCTATCGCCGCTTCTTCGACGTCAACACACTGATCGGGCTCGCCGTCGAGAACCCGCAGGTGTTTCATGACACGCACCGCGTGCTGGTGGAGCTGGTGCAGAGCGGCGCGGCCGATGGCCTGCGGATCGATCACCCCGACGGGCTGCAGGACCCCGAAACCTACCTCGTGCGGCTGCGGGCGACGTGTCCCGACTGTTACATCGTGGTCGAGAAGATCCTCGGGCCCGACGAGCGGCTGCCGGCCTCCTGGCCCGTCGCCGGCACGACGGGCTACGACTTCCTGGGTCTCGTGCTCGGCCTGAACATCGATCCCGCCGCCGAGGCGCCGCTCACGGCGTTCTACGGCGACTTCGCCGGCGTCACCGAGCAGTACGCGGACGTCGCGCGCGAGAAGAAACTGCTGGCGCTGCGCGAGGCACTGGGCAGCGACGTCAATCGCCTCGCCGAGCTGCTGCTGCGGATCTGCGAACGACACCGCCGCCACCGCGACTACACGCGGCCCATGATCACCGATGCGCTGCGCGAGCTGCTGGCGTGTTTCCCCGTGTACCGCGCGTACGTGCGGCCCGCCGCCGACCATGTCAGCGCCGACGACCGCCACGCCATCGACACCGCCGTGCAGGAGGCGGCGCGGCGGCGTCCCGATCTCGATGCCGAGCTGTTCGCCTTCCTGCGCGCCCTCCTGACGCTCGAGGTCCGCGGCGAGCTGGAGAGCGCCTTCGTGAAACGCTGCCAGCAGCTCAGCGCCGCGGCCATGGCCAAGGGCGTCGAGGACACGGCGTTCTACTGCTACAACCGCTTCGTGGCATTGAACGAAGTCGGCAACGCCCCGTCCCGCTTCGGGATCGCGCCGGCGACCTGCCACGCGCGCCTGGCCGAAACCCACGAGCGGCACCCCGCGACGATGCTCGCCACCGCCACGCACGATACCAAGCGCGGCGAGGACGTGCGCGCCCGCCTGGCCACGATCACGGAGTGTCCGGGCCAATGGATCGACGCGGTGCGGCAGTGGAGCGCGCACAACGAGCGCCACCGCGCGCGCGGGCAGTGGCCCGACCGCAATACCGAGTACCTGTTCTACCAGACCGTCGTGGGCGCCTGGCCCCTGGAGACCGAGCGGGCCGTCGCCTACATGGAGAAGGCGGCCCGGGAGGCGAAACTGCACACGTCCTGGACCGCGCCGCAGGAAGCGTACGAGTCGGCGCTCCGCGGTTTCGTCGTGGGGACGCTCGCTGATCCCGAGTTCACCGCGGCGGTGGAGCGGTTCGTCGCGACGATTCGCGGGCCCGGCCGCGTCGTTGCGCTGGCCCAGACGCTGCTCAAGCTCACCGCGCCCGGCGTTCCCGACCTGTACCAGGGCACCGAGCTGTGGTCCCTGTCGCTCGTCGATCCCGATAACCGCCGCCCCGTGGACTACGCGGCGCGGCGGCGGATGTTGGAGGACGCGTGCCGCGCCGGGGCGGACGAGGCACTGGCCCGGATGGACGAAGGCTTCCCCAAGCTCTGGCT
>JBOHSP010000348.1:0-24118 GCA_050733275.1 Gemmatimonadales bacterium | reverse complement strand
CCTCACGGTCGTCGCGGTCGCCGCCGCGCTCGCCGCCGGGGCAGCGGGGACGCTGCGCCTCGTGGGCCGGGGCGCCAACCTCAGGTGGTTCGCGGCGGGCCTGGCCGCCGCCGGACTCGTGCTATGGCTGCGCTGACCGCGGCGGCGCTGAAAACGGCCCTAGGGCGGGCGTTGCTGCGCCTGTTCTCCGTGCAGAGCTCCTACAACTACGAGCGGTTGCTCGGCATCGGCACGGGCGTCGCCGAGGAGCCGCTGCTCCGCGACCTGGCGGTGGACGGCACGGAAGGCGGCGGTCGCTATCGCGCGGCGGTGGCCCGGGGGGCGCATTTCTTCAACGCCCATCCCTATCTCACCGGCCTCGCGGTCGGCGCCGCGGCCCGCGCCGAGCACGACGGCGTCCCCGCCGACCAGATCGAACGGCTGCGGGCGGCGCTGTGTGGCCCGCTCGGCTCGCTCGGCGACCGGCTGATCTGGGCGGGGTGGCTGCCCCTCCTGTCGGGGCTCACAGTCGTGGCGGTCGCGCTGGGCGCCGGCTGGGCGGCGGTCGCGGGGTTCCTGGTCGTCTACAACGCCGGCCACGTGGCGCTGCGCTGGTGGGCGCTGCGAGCCGGCTGGGAGCACGGGGCGCGCGTGGGCCTCGCGCTGCACCACCCCTTTTTCCATCGCGCCGGCGCCGTGCTGGGGCCGGCCATGGCGTTCGCCATGGGCGCCGCCCTGCCGCTCGCCGCCGCGTACCTCGGCGGCGCGTTCGAGCCGTGGGCACGCGGCGCGCTCGCCGCCACCGCCACGGCGGCGCTGCTCGCGCTGCACTGGCGGGCCGGGCGGCTCACCGGCCTGCAGCTCGCGCTCGGCCTCGGGGCCGGCGCCTGCGCGCTGGGGTGGCTATGGCCGTAGTCGAGCGCGAAGCCCGGATCGTGAATCCGCTCGGGATGCACGCCCGCCCGGCCGCCGAGTTCGTGAAGCTCGCGAGCCGGTTCCAGTCAGACGTCGAGATCCGCAAGGACGCGGTCGCCGTGAACGGCAAGAGCATCCTCGGCGTGATGACCCTCGCGGCCGAGTGCGGGTCGTCGCTGCTGATCAAGACCGAGGGGGTCGACGCGGAGGAGGCGATGGCCGCCCTGCTCGCCCTCGTCGCGGACGGCTTTCACGAGATGGACCTCAAGCCGGAAGAGGAGGCGGGATGAGCGACCGGCTGCTCCGAGGGATCGGCGTCTCGCCGGGGATCGCGGTTGGCCCCACCGTCGTGGTGCGGTGGGCGCTGCCCGAGGTGCCGCACCGCGTGGTGCCCCGCCCCCAGGTGGAGAAGGAGGTCCGCCGGCTGCGCGCCGCCCTGAAGGACGTGCGGGGACATCTCGCCGAGCTGCGGGCTCACGCCGCAGACCGCGCGGGCGTCGACGAGGCGCGGATCTTCGACGCGCAGATCCTGATGGTCGAGGACCGGGATTTCATCGACGGGGTCGAGGAGCTGATCCGCAACAACCACCTCACGGCGGAAAAGGCGTTCGAGTTCAAGACGCTCGAGGTGCGCGACCTGTGGACGAGCGTCGGGAGTCCGTTGCTCAAGGAGCGGCTCGCCGACGTGACGGGCGTCGCGATCCGCGTGATCCAGCATCTCACGCATCACGGGGGGGCGGACATCTGGGACGGCCTCGCGGGCCCGTCCATCCTCGTGGCGCGGGAGCTGTCGCCGGGCCTCACCGTGCAGCTCGACCGCGAGCACGTGGTCGGCCTGATCAGCGAGGAGGGCACGCGGACGTCGCACGCCGCCATCCTCGCGCATTCGATCGGGATTCCGGCGATCTTCGGCCTGCGGGACGCGGTGGCGCGGCTGTCACAGGGCCGGATGGTGATTCTCGACGGCACGCGCGGCACCGTGCTGGTCGATCCGACCCCCGAGGAGCTCGCCGAGGCGGAGCGCAGCGAGACGCGGCGCCGCGAGCTGACGGCTCACCTCGAGGAGGTGGTGGCGCAGCCGTCGGTGACGCTGGACGACGTGCACGTCGCGCTGCGAGGCAACGTGGACTTGCCCGACGAAGTCGATGCCGCGCAGGCCCACGGCGCCGAGGGCGTGGGGCTGCTGCGCACGGAGTTCCTCATCACCGGTCACAGCGTGCTGCCCTCGGAAGACGAGCAGGCCGCCTATTTCCGGCGTGTCGGCGAGGCGTTCCCGGGCCACCCCGTGGTGGTGCGGAGCTACGATCTCGGCGGCGACAAATTCCCGGCGCCGTTCCGCGCCGCCGCCGAGCCCAACCCGTTCCTCGGCTGGCGCGCGATCCGGGTGTGCCTCGACGAGCCGGCGTTGTTCCGCACGCAGATCCGCGCCGTGCTGCGGGCCGCCGCGCACGCCCGCCTTCACCTCATGATCCCCCTCGTCACCCGGCTCGACGAGGTCGAGCGCACGCGCGAGATGATGGAGGAGGAAGCGGCGCGCCTGCGCGACGGCGGGATCGAGGCCGCGGCATCCGTGCCGCTCGGCGTGATGGTCGAGACGCCCGCGGCCGCCGTGCTCGCCGACCGTCTCGCGGAAATCAGCGACTTCCTGAGCGTCGGGACCAACGACCTGACGCAGTACACGCTGGTTGTGGACCGCGGCAACGCGCGCCTCGCCGACCGCTTCACGCCGCACGATCCCAGCGTGCTGCGGCTGCTCAAGCTCGTCGCCGAGGCGGCGCGCGCCGCGGGGAAACCGGCCAGCGTGTGCGGCGAGATGGCGTCGGAGCCGCTGTCGGCGTTCCTGTTGCTCGGATTGGGGTACGAGACGCTGTCGGTCGCGCCGCCGGCACTGCCGCTCATCAAGTGGCTGATCCGCCAGGTGAGCACCGAGCAGGCGCGCGCGGCGGCGGACGCGGCACTGGCGTCCCGCTCCGCCGCGCTGGCGCTCGATATCCTGCGCTTCGCGCTCGCGGAGGCGGTGGACCTGTCGCTGCTCGATCCGGACGCGCGGTTGCCCGCTGGACGGCGCTCCGGTAGTTTGGGGGTCTGATGCCGGCCCATCGTCACGTCTTCACGTCTGAGTCGGTCACCGAAGGGCACCCCGACAAGATCGCCGACCAGATTTCCGACGCGATCCTGGATGCCATTCTCGCCAAGGACTCGGAAGCCCGCGTCGCGTGCGAAACGCTCGTGACGACCGGGATGGCCGTCGTGGCAGGTGAAATCACGACCTCTACCTACGTGCACATCCCCGACATCGTGCGGGGCACGATCACCTCCATCGGCTACACCGATGCGAACTTCGGCTTCGACGCGCAGACCTGCGCTATCCTCACGACCATCGACCGGCAGTCCGCCGACATCGCCATGGGGGTGGACCGGGGCGGGGCGGGGGATCAGGGGATGATGTTCGGGTACGCCACCGACGAAACCCCCTCGCTGATGCCGCTGCCGATCGTCCTGGCGCACCGCCTTGCCGAGCGGCTCGCGACCGTGCGCAAGGGGGGCGAGCTCCCCTGGCTCCGGCCCGACGGCAAGACCCAGGTCAGCGTCGTCTACGAGGGCGCCAAACCCGTCGGGGTGAGCAAGATCGTCGTGTCCACCCAGCATTCCGATATGATCGATAATGCCGAGCTGCGCGCCGGAGTCATCGAGCAGGTCGTGCGGCCGGTCGTGCACGAGAGCGGCTTCGACGTGAACGACGGCGACGTGCTCATCAACCCGACCGGCCGCTTCGTGGTCGGCGGGCCGCAGGGCGACGCCGGTCTCACCGGACGCAAGATCATCGTGGACACCTACGGTGGCATGGCGCGGCACGGGGGTGGCGCGTTCAGCGGCAAGGATCCTTCGAAGGTGGATCGCTCGGCGACCTACGCGATGCGCTGGGTGGCCAAGAACATCGTAGCGGCGGGCCTGGCGCAGCGCTGCGAGGCGCAGGTCGCGTACGCTATCGGCGTCGCGCAACCCGTGTCGGTGATGATCGATACCTCCGGCACCGGCACCGTGCCGCAGGCCGCGCTCGAGGACGCCGTGCGCGAAGTCTTCGATCTCACGCCGGCGGGCATCATGCAGGCGCTGGCGCTGCGCAATCCGATCTATCGCCCCACGGCCGCGTACGGCCACTTCGGCCGCGCGCCGGAACGGCGCCGCGTGGGGGAGCGCGACGTGGAGCTGTTCCCCTGGGAGCACGCCGACCGCGTCGAGGAGCTGAAGGTCGCGGCCGAACGCGCGGCGCGCGGGACGCGCAAGGGAGGGGCGACAGTGTGATTACGGTGTCCCGGTCCGACAGCGATATCCGCGACGTGCGCCTCGCCGACGAGGGGCGCCGCCGCACGGAATGGGCGGAGCGGTTCATGCCCGTGCTGCGCCAGCTTCGCGAGCGGTTCGCCCGCGAACGGCCGCTGGCCGGCAAGCGCCTGGCGGCGTGCCTCCACGTGACCACGGAGACGGCGAACCTCGTGATCGCGCTCAAGGCCGGCGGGGCGGATGTGGCGCTGTGCGCCTCCAATCCCCTGTCCACGCAGGACGACGTCGCCGCGCACCTCGTGCGCGACCACGGGGTCAAGGTGTTCGCGATCAAGGGGGAGGAGCACGCTACCTATTACGAGCACATCCGCGCCGCGCTCGCCCACCGGCCCGACGTGACGATGGACGATGGCGCGGATCTCGTCGGCGCCCTCCATATGATCGCCCTGAACCGCCTCGACGACCTGGCGCCGCCAGTGCGCAAGTGGGTGGAAACGCTGTCGGCCGCCGAGCGCAAGACGCTGGTCACGGGCGTGGCCGGATCGACCGAGGAAACGACCACGGGCGTGATCCGGCTCAAGGCGATGGCGCAGGACGGCGTGCTGCAATTCCCGGTCATCGCCGTCAACGACTCCGAAACCAAACACCTGTTCGACAACCGGTACGGCACGGGACAGTCGACGCTCGACGGGATTCTGCGGGCGACGAACCTGTTGCTGGCGGGGAGCACGGTCGTAGTGGCGGGGTATGGGTGGTGTGGCCGGGGCTTCGCCATGCGCGCACGCGGCGCCGGCGCCAATGTGATCGTGACCGAGATCGATCCGCTCAAGGCGCTGGAAGCCCAGATGGACGGCTACCGGGTCATGTCGATGGCGGCGGCGGCGCCGCTGGGCGATGTGTTTGTGACGCTGACGGGCAATGTGGAGGTCATCCGGGTCGAGCACATGCGGGCGATGAAAGACGGCGCGATTCTCGCGAACTCGGGGCACTTCAACGTGGAGATCGATCTCGCGGGCCTGAAAGCGGCCGCGCGCGGGCCGGTCGCCGCGCGCGAGTTCGTCGAGGAGTGGCAGCTCGACGGCAAGAAGCTGTTCGTGCTGGCCGACGGCCGTCTCATCAATCTCGCGGCGGCTGAGGGCCATCCGGCGTCCGTCATGGACATGTCGTTCGCGAACCAGGCGCTCGCCGCCGAGTACGTGGTGCGCCACGGCGCGGGCCTCTCCAAGAACGTCCACCGCATTCCCGCCGAGCTGGACCGGGAGATCGCCCGGCTCAAGCTCGAGACGATGGGTGTGGCGATCGACGCGCTGACGCCCGCGCAGCGCAAATACCTCGCGTCCTGGGATCTCGGCACGTAATGGCGTCGGCAGGATCGGAAGGCGCGATGCTCCAGGTCCGCGTGGCCCATCTCGGCCTGGACCGCACGACCAACACTCCGGTCGTGATCCTCCAGGAGCAGGAAGGGGAGCGCGTGCTGCCGATCTGGATCGGTCCCGCCGAGGCCAGCGCGATCGCGATGGAGCTCGCCGGCGTCAAGTTCTCCCGCCCGCTGACGCACGACCTGCTGAAGCAGGTGATCGTCGGCCTCGGCGCCGAGCTGCGCAAAGTGATCATCACGCAGGTGAAGGACAACACCTATTTCGCGGAACTGCACATCTACCGGGGCGATGCGGTGATCCAGGTGGACGCCCGGCCGTCCGACTCGATCGCCCTGGCGCTGCGGCTCAAGGCGCCGGTCTTCACCAGTGAAACGCTGCTCGAGCTCACGTCGATCGACACGGGGGAGGGCGGCATTCAGCCCGGCGCGGGCCCCCTCGATCCCGACTCTCTCAAGTCCTACCTGCAGAATCTCGATCCTGAAGACTTCGGCAAGTTTACGCCGTAGCCTCGCGATCGTGTTGCTCCCGGCCGGCGCGCTCGCTGCCGCGCTGCCGGCGCAATCCCCGTCGCTCAGCGTGAGCGGCCGCGTGCTGCGCGGAGGCCGCGATACCGTCCCGCTCGCCGACACCTGGGTGGTGCTGCATCGCATCACCCGCACCAGCGCCGGCCCGCAGGACTCGGTGCGAACCGACCGCCGGGGCCGCTACCGCATCCCGCTCCGCGACCTCGACACCACCGCCGTGTACGTGGTGAGCGCCTGGTACGACAGCCTGGCGTACTTCTCCCTGCCGCTCAACGTGATCGGCCGGTCGGCCGTGCACGTGGAAGATATCGTGACCTACGCCACGACGGCGGGCGCGCCGCCGATCCAACTGGCGCGGCGGCTGCTGACCGTGGCCCGGGCGGGGCAGGCCGGCAATCGCGAGGTGCTCGAGATTCTCGAGCTCGAGAACAGCGGCGTCACGACCCGGATCACGCGCGATAGCCTGCTCCCCACGTGGGCCGGCCGGCTCCCGGACAACGTCAGCGACGTCCGGGTCGGCCAGGGTGACCTCTCGGCCGAAGCGGTGACGTTTCGCAACGACAGCATCCATGTGCTGGGGCCGATCCCGCCGGGTCCGGCGAAACAGCTCACCTACAGCTACACGTTACCCCGCGACGAGCGCATCCTCACCGTGCCGATCGATCAGGACACCCGCGAGGTCAACCTGCTCATCGAGGACACGACGGCGCTGGTCACTGCGACCGGTCTCGAGGCGCTCGGCGTGAAGGAAATCGAGCAGCGGTTCTTCGCGACCTACCGCGCCGGTCCACTGCCCGAGGGCGAGCGGGTCACGATCGAGCTGCCGCGGGGAGCGGTTCAGGCGCAGATGATCCTGCCCTACGTAATTGCGCTGCTAGCGATCGGGCTCGTCGTGGCGCTGGTGTGGGCGCTCAAGCGAAAGCCACTTGCGTCGCCTAGCTCAGGTTCATAGACTGAGCCCGTAGTTCCAAGTTCGCGACCGGGGATCACGGAAGCCGGTGCAAGTCCGGCGCGGCCCCGCCACTGTAACGGGCAGGATTCAAACGGTGGGCAGGTGTAGGGGCACGGCATGCCGTGCCCCTACAAATCCCACCCGCAGGGCCGACCACTGGGATGACACCCCGGGAAGGTCGCCCGCGATCGCCCGAAGCCAGGAGACGTCTCCAGTCGCGCCACCGGATTCCCTCGCGGGAGGGATGGTGGGCGCGTCCGCCCATCTTCCGTCCCAGGAAGGTGGGCGTTTTTGCTGCTGCGCCGACTGTTCCTGGCCGCATTTCTGGTTGCGGCCTGCCGGCCGTCCGGCCGTCCGGCGGCCGGGCCGTCCATCACCGACGACGCGGGGCGCACCGTCTCCCTGCCGGCTCCGGCGACCCGCGTCGTGTCGCTGCTGCCGTCGTTCACCGAGATCCTGTTCGCCATCGGGGCCGGACCCACCGTGGTCGGGCGGACCACCTGGTGCGACTATCCGCCAGCCGCGCGCGCCGTGCCCAGCGTGGGCGATGGGTTGCCGCCGAACGTGGAGGCCGTGGCCGCCCGCCGGCCGGACCTCGTGGTGCTGTACCACTCCACGGTCAACGTCACCGCGGCGCAGCAGCTCGAGGGGATCGGCATTCGCACCGTGCTGCTGGACCTGAACCGGCTCGAAGACCTGGGGCCCGCAGCCCGCCGCCTCGGCCGTCTCACGGGCCTCGAGCGGCGCGCCGACTCACTGGCTCGAGCGATGGATTCTGTCCTTCACCAACCTCCACCAACCTCCACAACCTCCACCAGCCTCGCCTTTATCGTCTGGGATAATCCTCCCATCATCATCGGCGCCGGCAGCTACCTGCACCAGCTCGCCGAGCGCGCCGGCGCCCGCAACGTGTTCGCCGACGTCGCCGCCCCTTCCGCGCAAGTGTCGCTCGAGAGCATCGCGGTCCGCGATCCCCACTGGGTCGGGGTGCTGGCCGATTCGGCGGTCCCTCCCGGGTTCGCCGCGCGCCGCGAATGGCGTGTGGTCCGGGCCGTGCGCGAGGGGCGCATTCTCACGCTTCCGGGAACCCTCTTCGGGCGGCCGGGGCCCCGCTCGGGTGACGCGATCCGGGCGCTGCGCGCGAGGCTCGAGCCATGAGGTGGGCGGCGTTGCTCGCGGTGGCGGCCCTCGCGGTGGTGAGCGGAGTGATCCTCGGCCCGGCGGGAGTCGCGCTCGGCGAGTTCGGGCGCTCGGAGATCGTGTGGGGCCTGCGGGCGCCGCGCGTCGTCCTCGCGTTTCTCGTGGGCGGCTCCCTCGCCGTGGCAGGCGCCGCCCTGCAGGCGCTTGTCCGCAATCCGCTCGCCGATCCGTTTCTGCTCGGCCTCTCGGGTGGAGCGGGGCTCGGCGCCGTCGCCGCGCTCGCGCTGCAGCTTCCCGGACCGTGGGCGCTGCCGCTCGCCGCGTTCGCCGGCGCCCTGGTCGCACTGGGCCTCGTGTATCGCCTGGGGCTCGTGGCCGGGAGCGGCAGCGCCGCCCTCGATCCGCGGATCCTGCTGCTCGGCGGCGTCGCGGTGGGAGCGTTCGCCGCGGCGATCACCACGGCGATCGTCTCGCTCGCCGAGGCGGCGGCGCTCCGCAACGCGTTTCTCTGGCTGTGGGGCGGACTGAGCGGGGCATCGTGGGATACCGTGGGCGTGCTGGCCGTGTACGCCCCGGTGCCGCTCGTCGTGTTGTTCGCCGCGGCGCGGCCCCTTGACCTGCTGGCCCTCGGCGAAGAGCCGGCGCTGTACCTCGGCGCCGACGTGGCCCGCGTGAAGCGGCGTGTGTATCTCGCCGCCTCGCTGCTCACGGCCGCCGCGGTCGCCGTCTCGGGCGTGATCGGCTTCGTGGGGCTCGTCGTCCCCCACATCGGCCGGCTGGCCTGGGGAGGAGGCGGCCAGCGGCACCGCGTCCTGCTGCCGGTCGCGTTCATCGGCGGGGGCGCGCTCCTCGTGCTGGCCGACACGCTCGCGCGCATGGTCGTGGCGCCGCGCGAGCTGCCCGTCGGCGTCGTCACCGCGCTGATCGGCGTCCCGGTGTTCGCGCTGCTGCTGCGCCGGTGGGGCGGCGGGGTGGCCCCGTGACGCCGATCCTGGATCTGGAGCACGTCAGTTTCGGCTATCCGGGCGCCGCAGCGGAGGCGCTCGCCGACGTGTCGCTTACGGCAGGCCCCGGCGAGTTCCACGCGGTCCTCGGACCGAACGGCAGCGGCAAGACGACCCTGGTCCGCCTCGCGCTGGGCGCGCTGCGGCCGGTGGCGGGCTCCGCGCGGGTGCTCGAGCGGCCGGCCCACACGTGGGAACGGCGCGCGCTCGCCCGCGTCGTCGCCGTCGTGCCGCAGCGCGAGGACAACCTGTTCCCGCAGCGCGTCCGCGAGACCGTGGTGCTGGGGCGGTATCCCCATCTCTCGTTGTGGGGCGCGGAACGTCCCGCGGACGCCGCGGCGGTCGACCGCGCCTTGACGGCGTGCGACGTGCGCCACCTCGCCGACCGCTGGCTGTGG
This sequence comes from Gemmatimonadales bacterium, assembly GCA_050733275.1. GTDB lineage: Bacteria > Gemmatimonadota > Gemmatimonadetes > Gemmatimonadales > GWC2-71-9 > 20CM-2-65-7. The sequence continues at coordinate 14,542 of JBOHSP010000348.1, read as the reverse complement.
ACGCTCTCGGGCGGCGAGTACCAGCGCGTGCGGATCGCGCGGGCGCTGGCGCAAGAGCCGCGGCTGCTCGTGCTCGACGAGCCGGCCGTCTCGCTGGACGTGCGTCATGAGATGGAGCTGTTCGAGCTGCTGCACGGTTTGAGCGGCGGCAGCGCGGGCCTGGGCATCGTGATGATCACACATCACCTGAACCTCGCTGCCCGCTACGCCGACGCCGTGCTGCTGCTGTCCGCCGGCCGGCCGGCGGCGCGCGGCGCGCCGGCGGAGGTGTTGACGCGCGAGATCGTCGAGCGCGTGTTCGACTGGCCGGTGGCGATCGAGACGTGGGACGCGCGGCCCCAGATGATTCCGTTGCGGCGCAGCGCCACGACCTGAACGGAGGAGACAGCCATGCGTGCGATGGGCAAACCGGTGCAACTGGCGGTGATACTGGCGGTGTGCGCGCCGCGCGTGGCCGTGGCGCAGCAGGACACGGCGACGCTCGAGCCGGTCGTCGTGACCGCCACCCGCCTGCCCGTCGCCGTCGCCAATGTCGCCGCGTCGGTGACGGTGCTCTCGGGCGACGCGCTGCGGCTCCAGGGTGTGCGGCGGCTGACGGATGCGCTGCGCGGCGTCGCGGGCATCGCCATCGTCGAGACCGGCGCGTTCGGCGGGCTGACATCCCTGTTCCTGCGGGGTGGGGAGAACGACTTCACGAAGGTGTTAGTGGACGGCATCCCCCTCAACCAGCCCGGCGGGGGGCTCGACCTCGCGGACCTCACCACCGACCAGGTCGAGCGGATCGAGATCGTGCGCGGGCCGGCGAGCGTGCTGTACGGGTCGGACGCGATGACCGGCGTGATCCAGATCTTCACCCGCGCGGGCGCCGGCCCGCCGCGGATCGGCGCGGAGCTGCGGGGCGGGACGTACGGCACGACCGACGCGGCGCTCGAGCTCAGCGGCGCGGGCGCGGGCGGCCGCCTCACCTACGCCGCGAGGATCTCGCGCTTCGCGTCACAGGGGCTGTATCCGCACAACAACGACTACCGCAACACGGTGTTCAGCGGCCGCGCCGGCTACGTGCCCGACGCGGCGACGCGCGTCGCGCTGGTGTATCGTCTTGGCGACGACGTCTATCACATCCCGACGAACCCTCAGGGCCAGCCGGCAGACTCCAATGCGTTCAGCAGCGAGCGGGGACCGGCGCTGAGCCTTTCCGTGCAGCGGACGTTCGGCGCCCTGGACGCGCAGATCACCGGCACGTGGCGCGAGGCGCGGCTCGCGTTTTCCGACGAACCCGACTCGCCCGGCGAGGACGGGAGCTTCCACAGTCGCGACTACGTGCGCCGGGCCGGCGGCGGACTCCAGATCGCCTGGAATGCGAATCCGCGGATGACGCTGCTCGCCGGCGTGGAGTACGAGGACGAGCGCCAGCACGGCCGCAGCGAGTTTGCGGCGTCGTTCGGGACGTTTCCGGACTCGATCGCCGTGCGGCGCTGGAACTGGGGATACTACGGGCAAGCAATCGTCGGCAGGGCGGGCCCGCTGACGGTCACGCTGGGGGCGCGGCTCGAGAACAACTCGCAATTCGGGGACCACGTCACGACGCGCGGCGGCGTGAGCTGGGCCGTGGCGGACCGCACCCGGATCAGGGTTGCCGCCGGGACCGGCTTCAAGGAGCCGACGTTCTTCGAGAATTTTGCCCGCGGCTTCGCGACGGGAAACCCCGCGCTCGATCCCGAGCGCTCGCGGAGTTGGGAGCTCGGGATCGAGCACCAGGTGGTGGCGGAGCGGGTCATCGTGAGCCTCACGTACTTCGATCAACGGTTCCGCGATCTCGTCGAGTTCACGCTCACGCCGCCGCCCGGTGAGCCCAACTACTTCAACGTGGCGGGCGCGTCGGCGGACGGGGTCGAGGCGGAGGTGCACGCGCGGCCGGGGCGAGGGCTGGAGCTGACGGGCCGCTACACGTATCTCGCGACGCGGGTCGAGGAACCCGGCCCCGACGGGGGCGCGGACGCGCTGTTCGTGGAGGGCGAGCCGCTGCTGCGCCGCCCGGCGCATACGGTCGCGGTCTCGCTGAGTGGTGCCGCGGGCCGTCGCGCCCACGTGACGCTGGGTGCGCGATGGGTGGGCCGTCGCGACGACCTCGACTTCAGTCGCCCGGCGGGCGCGCGCCGGGTCACGCTGTCGCCCCACACGCGTGCCCATCTGGCTGTGCAGTACGAGCTGACGCGCGCGCTCGCCCTCACCGCACGCGTCGACAATCTGTTCGACGACCGCGCCGCCGAGATTGCGGGCTTCCGCCCGCGCGGCCGAACGATCCTGGTCGGCGGGCGGGCGACGCTGGCGCCCTGAGATGCGCGCGGCGCGACGCATCGTCTCGCTGCTGCCGAGCGCGACCGAGATCGTGTGCGCGCTGGGGCTTGGCGACCGTCTGGTCGGCGTGTCGCACGGCTGCGATTATCCCGCGGCTGTCACGCGGCTGCCGCGGGTGTCCCGGTCACGCCGCGACCTCACCGGCCTGAGCGGTGGGGCCATCGATGCCGCGATCCGGGGAATCCTGGCGGAGCATGAGTCGGTGTACGAGGTGGACGTGGCGGCGGTCGCGGACCTCGCCCCCGATCTGATCCTCACGCAGGGTCTGTGCGACGTTTGCGCCGTCCCTGCTGCCCAGGTCGCGCGGGCGTGGGAGGATCTGCCGTCACCGCCCGACGTGCTCACCCTGGATGCGCACGACGTCGGCGCGATTCTCGGGAGCATCGTCGCCGTGGGAGCTGCGACCGGCACCCCGGCAAAAGCAGCGGCGTGCGTCGCGACGCTCGAGCAACGCATCGCGGCCGTGCGCCGCCGGGTTGCCGGCCGGCGGCGACCACGCGTGCTCGCGCTCGAGTGGCTCGATCCGCCGTACGTCCCCGGACACTGGGTCCCGGAGCTGATCGCGGCCGCCGGCGGCGAATTAATTGCTGGCCGGGCCGGGCGGCCCTCCTATCGCGTGGAGTGGCGAGATCTGGCGGGCGCCGATCCCGACCTCCTGCTGCTGATGCCGTGCGGGTACGATCGGGAGCGGACGATCCGGGAGGCTGCCGGCGTGCGCGAGCACCTGCTGCGGGTCGCGCCCCGCGCCATCGCGGCGCGGCGCGCGTACGCCGTCGAGGCCGGCGCCTACTTCAGCCGCCCCGGTCCGCGGTTCGTCGACGGGCTCGAGACTCTCGCCGCGCTGGCGCACGCCGGTCGCTATTTTTCCGGGGAGGAGGTGTGCGCTGTTAGTCTCGACGCCGGCGGTGATTCTCCAAACGTATCGCTATAGCGAAACGTCCAAGATCGTGCGGCTCGCGACGCGCGACCTCGGGGTACAGAGCGCGATCGCGAAGGGCGTGTTGCGCCCGCGCAGCCCTTTCGGAGCCGCGTTGGAGACGTTGAGCGAGGGCGTGGCGCAGCTCTACCACCGCGATACGCGCGAGCTCCAGACCCTCGCCGCATTCGACGTCGTCGAGCTGCGACGCGGCCTGGCGATCGATCTCGGCCGCTTCGCCGGCGCGGCGGCGCTCGGTGAGGTGATGCTCAAGATGGCGCCCGCCGCGCCGCTCGCGACCGCCTATGACACCTTCACGCGCGCGCTCGACCGGCTCGCCGGCGCCGCGCCCGGATGCGCCGACGCGACAGCGGTGCGCTGGCTGTGGCTGCTCGTGGGCGTGCTCGGGTTCGCGCCGCAGCTCGAGGCCTGCGCGCGCGACGGCGGCCCGATCTCCACGGACAACGGCGTGGGATTCAGCATCGCCGAGGGAGGCGTGCTCTGTCCCGCCTGCAGCCGCGGACAGCCGGTTCCCGACACCCGGCTCCCGGCCGGTTCGTACGCCGCCCTGCTCGCGCTCAACGACCCCGACGGCGAACTGCCGGCACTCGACGCGCCCCACGCCGCCGCGCACCGGCGTCTCGTCGCGCGCTTCATCCGCCACCACCAGGGCGAGTTCCGCCCGGGCGCGCTCAACGCCCTCGATTTCTGGGAGCGCCACGCGTGGGCTTCGTAGTCGGGACCGCCGGCCACATCGATCACGGCAAAACCGCCCTCGTGAAGGCGCTCACCGGCATCGACACCGACCGCTGGGAAGAGGAAAAGCGCCGCGGCATCACGATCGACCTCGGGTTCGCGCCGCTGTCGCTGGACGGCGGCATCGAGGCGAGCGTCGTGGACGTGCCCGGTCACGAAGGCTTCGTGAAGAACATGCTGGCCGGCGCGACCGGCATCGACCTCGCCCTCCTCGTCATCGCGGCCGACGAAGGGATCATGCCGCAAACCGTCGAGCATCTCGCGATCCTCGAGCTGCTGGGCGTGCAGCGGGGCATTCCGGTCCTGTCCAAAAAGGACCTGGTGGACGCCGAGTGGCTGGGGTTGGTCGCGTCGGAGGTCACCGAGCGACTCACCGACAGCCGCATGACGTGGCAGCCGCCGCTCGCCGTCTCCGCACAGACCGGGGAGGGGTTGCCGGAGCTCCGGGGTCGGCTCGCCACCGCCGCCCGTGAGCTGGTCGAGCGGCCGGACCGCGATTTCTTCCGGCTGCCGATCGATCGCGTATTCGCGGTCGCCGGCGCGGGCACCGTCGTCACCGGTTCGACGTGGAGCGGGAGCGTCGCAGTGGGCGAGGCGGTGCGGCTGCTCCCGCTGGGACGCGAGGCCCGCGTGCGGTCCATCGAAGTGCACGGCCTGCCGGCCGAACGGGCGCTGCCGGGCCGGCGCACGGCGCTCGCCCTGGTCGGCGTCGCGCGCGAGGAGCTGGAGCGGGGTCACGTCGCCGTGACCGGTCGGGGGTGGGCGGCGACCAGCAATCTGGATGTCGCGCTGGAGGTGTTGCCCGGCGCCCGGCGGGCGCTGGCCGCGCGCACCCGCATCCGCGTCCACCTCGGCACGGCCGAGGTCCTGGCCCGCGTCGCCCAGGTGCGTGCCGTGGCGCCCGGCGACCGCGGCGTCGCGCGATTGCTGCTCGAGCGGCCGCTCGTCGCGCGGGCCGGCGACCGCTTCGTCATCCGCTCGTTCTCTCCCGTGACCACGATCGGCGGCGGCGTCGTGCTCGACCCCTTCCCGCCCAAGCGCCCGCGGGTTGCGGAGCGCGGTTTGTCGGTCGGGCAGCCGCCCGGCGAGCGGCTGGCGCGGATCGTGGAGGACACCGGGCTGGCCGGTGTGCACTTGGGGGATGTCCCGGTCCGTATCGGGGTTTTGCCTGATGAGGTTTCCCCTACTGTTGCGGCGGCGGGAAAAGGAGTACTGGTTGCGCACGATGTGCTCGTCGCGCGTCGCGCCGTTGCCGCGGCCGTCGAGCGCCTGGGCTTAGTGCTGCAGGAGTACCACAGCGAGCATCCCCTCGATGCCGGGATCTCGCTACAGGCGCTGCGGGCCGCCGTGGAGGCGCCGCCGGCGGTCACGGACCTCGTGCTCGAGCACGGCCGCAAGAAGGGGACGTTCGAGCTCGCCGAAGGCGGCGCCGTCGCGCGCCGTCCGGGGTGGAAGGCGGCCCTGGATGCCCGGGCGGGGGATGTGGGGCAGCGGATCGCTCAGCGGCTCGCGGAGGCCCGCTGGCAGCTCCCCACGGTCGGAGAATTGCAGCGCGAGTTTGCCGGGACCGCCGTGCCGGCCGTCCTCGCGCACCTCGCGCGGGAGGGCATGGTCGAGCGAGTGGACCAGGAACGGTATGCGGTGAAGTCGGCGCTCGACGAGTTTAGCCAGGCGCTGCTCGTCACGCTGCGGGAGCTGGGGTCCGCGACGCCCGCCCAGTTCCGCGACCGTCTGGGACTGACGCGCAAGTATCTGATTCCCCTACTCGAGTGGGCCGACCGGCGAGGGATCACCGCACGCAAGGGTGACGCGAGGGTTTTGGGCAGTCGCGCTTGACGGGCCTTCAGGCTACTCCTAGGTTCAAGGGAGTAATACCGATGCGCCCACCTGAAACGGCAAAAGGAGAGCGGTCTAACGCAACTTTACGTTCGCGAGGAGTCGGAGATGCAGCGGTGCGCCTGGGCAGTGCTGGGGGGGCTCGGGCTGGTAGCGGCTGGGGCTGGGCAGATTCAGGGGCAAGCACCACCGCCCGTAGAGCTCAAGCAGAATTACCCCAACCCGTTTAACCCGGCGACCACGATCCCGTTCACGTTGAGCGGCGATCTGTTCGCAAATGGTCACCGGCCGCAGGTGTCGTTGAAGATTTACAACGTGCTCGCGCAGCTCGTCGCCGTGCCCATCCTGCAGGGGACGGGCGAAGCGCTCGACAATCTCGAGCTCACGTGCGCGAATTCCGGTGGCTGCAGCTTCAATGGCTACTGGGACGGCAAAGTCCTGAATACCGATCGTGAGGCGGCGTCGGGGATCTACATCTACCAGCTGCTGATCGACGGGCGAAGGTATGGGACGCGCAAGATGATCATTATGAAGTAGGCGGCGAGATACTGCGGCGGCGAAGAAAGGCGGCGGCGAGGGGCGGCGCAAACCCTCTCGCCGCCGTTGTTTTTCGCCGCCGTTTCACCTCGCCGCCGCCTCATCTCGCCGCCGATTCTTTTCGCCGCCCTGTCTTTTTGGCATCTTTCCCCGGCACGCCGGTTGCCCAGGGGAGGGCCGATATGATCCAACCCGACCGTTTGACCGTGAAGGCCGCGGAGGCCCTGCAGCAGGCGGCCGCCCACGCCCGTTCGCGCGGCAACCCCGTCGTGAACGATGCGCACCTGTTTCTTTCCCTGCTGCAGCAGGACGAGGGGATCGTGGTGCCCCTGCTCCAGAAGGCGGGGCTCAATGTCACTCAGCTCCAGGCCGAGACCGAGCGCGAGATCGAGCGCTTCCCCAAACAGACCGGCGGCGCCGAGGCCACGCTGTCGCGCGAGCTGTCGCGCGTCCTCGATCGCGCCGATCAGGATGCGCAAAAACTGGGGGACGCCTACGTCTCAACCGAGCATTTGTTGCTCGCGCTGGTGGAAGAGAAGGGCACTTCTGCCCGGCAACTGCTCACTGCGCAAGGCGTGAATCGCGAAGACCTCCTCGCCGCGCTCGAGAGCATTCGCGGGGCTCACCGCGTCACCGACCAGGAGCCCGAGAGCAAATACCAGGCCTTGCAGCGCTTTACCCGCGACCTCACGGAGCTCGCTCGCAAGGGGAAGCTCGATCCGGTAATCGGGCGTGACGAAGAAGTGCGGCGCGTGATGCAGGTGCTGTCGCGCCGCACCAAGAACAACCCGGTGCTGATCGGCGAGCCCGGCGTGGGCAAGACGGCGATCGTCGAGGGGCTGGCGCAGCGCATCGTGAACGGCGACGTCCCCGACTCGCTGCGCAACAAGCATCTGGTCTCGCTCGACCTCGGCGCGCTGATCGCGGGGACCAAGTACCGTGGCGAGTTTGAGGACCGGCTCAAGGCGGTGCTCAAGGAGATCACCACGGCCGAGGGCCGCTACATCGTCTTCATCGACGAGCTGCACACGCTCGTCGGGGCGGGCGGCGCCGAGGGCGCGGTGGACGCATCCAACATGTTGAAGCCGGCGCTGGCGCGCGGCGAGTTGCACGTCGTGGGCGCGACCACGCTCGACGAGTACCGCAAGCATGTCGAGAAGGACGCGGCGCTGGAGCGGCGCTTCCAGCCGGTGTACGTCGGCGAGCCGTCCGTCGAAGACACGATCGCCATCCTGCGTGGCCTCAAGGAGCGCTACGAGGTGCACCACGGCGTGCGGATCACCGACAACGCGCTGGTCGCGGCCGCCACGCTGTCGCACCGCTACATCACCGACCGCTTCTTGCCCGACAAGGGTATCGACCTGATCGACGAGGCCGCGGCGCGGCTGCGCATCGCGATCGACTCGCTGCCGCAGGAGATCGACGAGGTGGAGCGCCGCATCGTGCAGCTCGAGATCGAGCTGGCGGCGCTCGCCAAGGAGAAAGACAAGGCGGCCACAGAGCGGCGCACCAAGCTCGAACAGGAGGTCGCGGGCCTGCGCGAGCAGTCCAACGCGATGAAGGCGCAGTGGCAGGCCGAGAAGGACGCGATCATCAAGATCCAGACGCAGAAGGCGGAGCTGGACAAGCTGCGGACCGAAGCCGAGCAGGCCACGCGCCGCGGCGACCTCCAAAAGGCCGCCGAGATCGGGTATGGGAAGATCCCTGCGGGCGAGAAGGAGATCGCGACTCTCGAGAAGCGCCTCGGCGAGATCCAGAAGAAGGGCAGCTATCTCAAGGAAGAGGTGGACGCCGAGGAGATCGCGGGGATTGTGTCGCGGTGGACGGGGATTCCGGTCTCCAGGATGATGGAGTCGGAGAAGGAGCGGCTACTCAAACTGGAGGAGGAGCTGGGGCGGCGGGTGGTGGGGCAGCAGGAGGCGCTCGCCGCGGTGGCGAATGCCGTGCGCCGGGCGCGCGCCGGGCTTCAGGACCCCAATCGGCCGACCGGCTCGTGCATCTTCCTCGGCCCCACGGGCGTCGGGAAGACCGAGACCGCGCGGGCGCTGGCCGAGTTCCTGTTCGACGACGAGCGCGCGCTGGTGCGGCTCGACATGTCGGAGTACATGGAGAAGCACGCGGTGGCGCGGATGATCGGCGCGCCGCCGGGCTACGTCGGGTACGAAGAAGGCGGGCAGCTCACAGAGGCAATCCGGCGCCGGCCCTATGCCGTCGTGCTGTTCGACGAGATCGAAAAGGCGCACCCTGACGTCTTCAACGTGCTCCTGCAGATCCTCGACGACGGCCGGCTGACCGATTCCCAGGGTCGCACCGTGGACTTCCGCAACGCGGTCCTGATCATGACGTCCAACATCGGGTCGCAGTCCCTCCTCGAGGCGGGGACGGTCGGGTGGGAGCAGACAGAGACCAAGGTGTTGGATCTGTTGCGCCAATCGTTCAAGCCGGAATTCCTGAACCGTGTGGACGACGTGATCATCTTCCGGCCGCTGTCCCATGAGGATATCGCGCGGATCGTGGACATTCAGATGGGCCGCGTGGAGAAGCTGGTCACCGAGCGCAAGCTAGCGCTCGAGGTGACGCCGGCGGCGAAACAGCTGCTGGTCGCCGAGGGCTACGATCCGGTGTACGGCGCGCGGCCGCTCAAGCGGGCGATCCAGCGGCTGCTGCAGAACCCGCTCGCGGTTGCGGTGCTGGAAGGCCGGTATGCCGAAGGCGACAGAGTTCGCGTGGACCGCTCGAAGGACGGAAACTCGTTGACATTTGAGCGTTCCCAGGAACCGGTGCGGACGTAAATGCGTACGCGTTGCGCGGTGAGCGGTGCGCGGGACTTCTGACTCCGCTGGCATGCGGGCTGCCCTCGAGCTTGGCCGGCGAGCGGCTGCTATCGACGAAGTGCCGATCGGCGGCGTGGTGATGCGCGGCGATCGCGTCATCGCCGAGGCGCATAACGAGACCGTCCGCCGCAACGATCCTACCCTCCATGCCGAGCTGCTCGCCATTCAGCGGGCGCTCGCGGCCCTCGGCACCGACCGGTTGGACGACTGCACGCTCTACGTGACGATCGAGCCCTGCGCGCAGTGCGCGGGGGCGATCGTGCTGGCCAAGGTCCAGCGGCTCGTCTTCGGGGCGTACGACGATAAGGCGGGGATGTGCGGATCGGTGGGGGATCTCGTGCGCCATCACCGGCTCAATCACCGGGTCGAGGTGATCGGTGGGGTGGAGGCGGAGGCGTGCGGGGCGCTCATCCGGGAGTTTTTTGCAGCGCGGCGCAGGTAACTAGGCGTCCAGCACTCGCGCAAAGAGCTTCGGAAGGTCGATTCCCAGGGGAGCCGCCGCGGCTTCCGGCTGCCAGACCAGGCGTTCCGTCAGTACCTCCGGCCGCTCGTCACCCGGCCGCCACCGCTCGACCAGCCGCGCATCGAGATCCACGATCCAGTACTCCGGCAGGCCGGCGCGTTGATAGCGGCGCCGCTTGACCGTACGGTCGGCGCGCGCGGTGGATGGCGAGAGCACTTCGATCGCGAGGACCAGGCCATGAATGTCCGTCCAATGCTCGGGGCGACGGCCGTGCTCGAGCGGTACGACGAAGACGTCTGGCTGTACGAGGGTGCGCAGGTCGAACTCGATATCCGCGGGTGAAGTGACGGCCTCGCCAACGCCGGTGGTCTGGCAGTAGCTCCGCAGCAGCGCAAACAGCTCCCCGACGGCTCGCTGGTGCGCGAGGCTCGGCGCCGGGGTCAGGAGCAGCTCTCCGTCCACGACCTCGTAGCGGTTGCCGTCGTCTGGCAACTCCCGCACGCGCGCGGCGGTCCAGCGCTCCAGGATTCCAGGCATGCCCATAAGGTGCTCGGCTCAGTGGCGGCGAGACAAGGGGACACCGCGCCAATCTGCCGGTGACTGACGCGTGGGCGTCATCGGAACGATGCAGGAGTAGCCGAAAAAGCGCGGGCCTCAGGGGCGCATGGCGGCATCCGCCAGCATGTGCATAGCGCGCTCGAGCTGGGCATCCGACACATAGGGCGCCGGCCCCAGCCGCAGGACGTCGCCGCGATAATCTGTCCACACTGCTCGCGCCCGTAACGCCGCCTGGAGCTGGGCCGCGCGGCGTGTGCGCAGGGCGAGAAACCCGCCGACTCCTTCCAGCGGCACCGAGACATCGCGACTGATCAGCGTGGGATCCATCGCCAGCGCATCGAACGCGTTGGCCAGCAGTCCGATCTGCCGCTGGCTCAGCGCCCGCAGCTTGTCGGGCGTGAGCCGCTGCTCCTCGAAGAACCGAAACACCGCCGCCGCGCGGTAGTGGCTCGTGGGATCGTACGTCGCGCCCGCGAAGCGGTCTGGTCCCGTGCCGTACGAGACTGTGCCGCCCGGCGGCGGCGGCTCTGTCAGCTCCGCGAACTCACTAAACCACCCTGTGACCACCGGACGCAGGGCGCAATCAGCGGGGAAGCGGAGGAACGCGCTCCCCGGTCCTAATTGGCAGTACTTGTAACCTCCACCAACGATGTACGCTCCCTCCAAACCCTCCGCGCGAAGCGCGAATGGCACGACGTTCAGGGCGTGATAGGCGTCGACCAGCAGCTCGGCGCCCTCGCGCTGGCAGGCGGTCAGAACGGCCGCGAGGTTCGGGACGATGTGTGCGTTCGTGTAGAGGACAGCCGAAACGAGCACGGCGGCGGTGCGGCTATCGACTTCCGTTGCAAGGCGCTCGGCCAGAGTTGCTACCGGCCCGCTCACCACCTTCACAACTTCCACGTTCTCCTCCACCAACCGATCCAACTGCCGCCGGATCGTGTGAAACTCGCCGTCCGTCGTGATCAACTTCGGCCGCTGACGCAGCGGCAGCGCAGAGAGGAACCGCACCACCAGCTCGTGCGTGTTCGGCGCGAGCGCGATGCGCTCCGGCGCGTCGTCCAGCAACCGCGCGAACCCCCGCCGCACCGCGTTCGCCTTCTCAAACGCGTGGTCCCAGACGTCATCCACGTACTCGGCCGTATCGAGCCACGCCTGTTGCTGTGCTTCGAACGCGACATCGGGCCACGCCTGGTGGGAATGGCCCGTCAGCAGGACCCGCTCGCCCACCCGAAAGCGGCTGTAGTGCGTGGCCAGGTCTGCTGGATTGATCATGGCGGCGAGAGAGGCCCCTTCGCCGCCCATTACAGTTCTGCTCGAATCGCCCATAGATCCGGAAACGCCGGCTGATTCAGTGTCGTCAACAAATACTCCGCCCCGGCTGATCCTCCGGTTCCTGCTTTCGTTCCGATCGTGCGCTGCACCATCTTCACGTGCCGGTAGCGCCACTCCATGAAGCCCTCGTCGAGATCGACCAAACGCTCGGCGATCTGGGCTACGGCCGGATTCTTTCGGTAGACATCGATGAGAATCTGCTGCACCTCGCGCGACGGCTCGCTGGGCTGCGTGACGTCTCGCTCGAGCAGTGCCTGGGGCACGACGTATCCGTTCGCCGCCAGGTAATGAAGGAAGGCGTCCCACAGCGTGGGCTGGCTGAACCGCCGCTCGATGCTGCGGCGCGGCGCGCTGCCCTCCGGATAGCGCTCGAACGAGGGCCGGCCTTTCTTGCCCAGCACGAACTCGATCTCGCGGAACTGATGCGACTGAAAGCCGCTCCCCGACTCGAGCCGGTCGCGAAAGGCCAGAAAGGTGAGCGGCGTCATCGTCTCGAGCACGTCGATCTGCGCGACCAGCGTCTTCAGGATCGTGAGGATGCGCTTGAGCGTCGCGGCGGCGAGCGCCGTGTCGTTCGCGCGCAAGCGCTTCTGGAGGTAATCGAACTCGTGCAGCACCTCCTTGAACCACAGCTCGTACACCTGGTGGATGATGACGAAGAGGGTCTCGTCGTGTTCGAGCTCCCCCAGGCGGGGCTGTTGGAGGGCGAGGAGTTGATCGAGCTTCAAATAGCTGGAATAGGTGACGGTCACGTCGGTCTCGGCTTGTATTTGTCGAGCGTCGCATACGGATCGGGCCAGGGAAGGGGATAGCCCAGCTCGGTCGCGGCGTGCCTGGTCCAGTAGGGATCCCACAGGTGAGCCCGAGCCAGCACGCAGAGGTCCGCGCGCCCCGCCGCGAGGATCGTGTTCACGTCCTGGTACGACGAGATGTTCCCCACGGCCATCGTGGCGATCCCGACTTCGTGGCGGATGCGGTCGGCGAACGGCGTCTGGAACTGGCGGCCGTACTGCGGTTTCGCGTCGGCCACCGTCTGGCCCGCCGAGACGTCGGTGATGTCGCAACCGTGCGCCTTGAGCAGCCGCGCGACCTCGACCGAGTCGGCCGGCTGCAGGCCGCCGGGCGCCCAGTCCACGGCCGAGATGCGCACCGACATCGGCTTGTGCGCCGGCCAGACGGCGCGCACCGCATCGAACACCTCGAGCGGAAAGCACATGCGGTTCTCGAGTGACCCGCCGTACTCGTCGCTGCGCGTATTGGTGAGGGGCGAGATGAAGCTCGCCAGCAGGTAGCCGTGCGCGCAGTGCAGCTCCAGGAGGTCGAACCCCGCCGCTTCCGACATCTCGGCCGCCCGCACGAAATCAGCCTTCACCTGATCCATGTCGGCGCGCGTCATCTCTTGCGGGATCTGGCTGTGCGGATAGTAGGGAATCGGCGAAGCCGAAATGATGGGCCAGTTGCCTTCGGGTAGGGGCTCGTCCATCCCTTCCCACATCCGCTGCGTGGATGCTTTCCGGCCTGCATGACCCAACTGAATCGCCGTCTTTGACGCCGTATTTCCACGTATGAATTCTACGATTCTCTGCCACGCCGTTACGTGCTCTGGTTTGTATATCCCGGCGCACCCGGGGGAGATCCGGCCTTCCCGCGACACATCCGTCATCTCGGTGAACACGAGCCCCGCTCCTCCGATTGCCCGGCTGCCGAGGTGAACAAGGTGCCATTCGTTCGGTGTGCCGTCTCGCGCCGTGTATTGGCACATCGGAGAGACGACGACGCGGTTGTCGAGCACCAGCTCCCGCAGCCGGAAGGGGGTGAACATCGGAGGGGGTGCGCGTTGCGCGGTGAGCGGTACGCGGGACTGCGTGCTCGCCTCCTCCGCGTACCATTGATCCACGCGCTCGACGAACTTCGGGTCGCGGACCTTGAGATTGTCGTGCGTGATCCGCAGGCTGCGCGTCAGGAGATTGAACGCGAATTGCAGCGGCTCGAGCTTCATGTAGCGCTCGGTGTCCTCGAACCACTGCAGACTCACGTGCGCCGCGCGCTGCAGGCTCTCCACCGCCGGCCGTCGCTCGGCTTCGTACGCGGCGAGCGCGGCGGGAATGTCTCGCGCGCGCCCCAGCGCGCCCGCGAGCGCGATGGCGTCCTCGATGGCGAGCTTCGTCCCCGAGCCCACTGAGAAGTGCGCGGTGTGCGCCGCGTCGCCGGCGAGCACGACGTTGCCGTGCGACCAGCGCGCGTTCTTGACGGTCACGAAGTTGCGCCACAGCGACCGGTTCTTGAGCAGCTTGTGACCCTGCAGCGCCTCGGCGAACAGCGCCTCGCAGAACGCCAGCGTGTCGTCTTCGCTGGCGCCGTCCATCCCCGCCGCGCGCCACGTGGCTTCCGTCGCCTCGACGATGAACGTCGAATGATCTCGCTCGTACTGGTAGGCGTGCACCCGCCAGAGCCCGTGGCGGTCCTGGGTGAAGTAGAACGTGAACGCGGGGAAGGGGCACGTCGTGCCGAGCCAGACGAAGCGGTTGCTGCGCTCGTCGAGGCTCGGCTGGAAGTGCTCGGCATAGGCGCGGCGCACAACGCTGTTGAACCCGTCCGCGCCGACGACCAGATCTGCGTCATATCTGCTGGGATCTGTGACATCTGCGGCTTCGACACACACTCCCAGGGCACCACAGCGCCGTCCCAGCACGGAAAGGAGTTGGCGGCGTGATATTCCACTGAACCCGTGGCCGCTCGACCTGATCACCTGGCCGCGATAATGGACGTCGATGTCGTCCCAATGATGGAAGTGGCTCGCCAGCTCGGCGAAGGTGTCGGGATCGGCCGCGGCGAGGTTGTGCTGCGTCGCGTCCGAGAACACCACGCCGAAGCCAAAGGTGTCGTCCAGTCGATTGCGCTCGAGCACCGTGATCTCGTGCGCCGGATCGGCGCGCTTCATCAGGATCGCGA
>JBOHSP010000347.1:0-10305 GCA_050733275.1 Gemmatimonadales bacterium | reverse complement strand
CCCTGGGGGGCGCCGCGGTAGCCGCGCTCCCGACCGAATCCCGCTACCCGCGAGCGGCGTTCGAGCGCGACGTGGCGAAGATCCGCGACTACATCGCCGCCGGCGACGTGTTTCAGGCGGTGCTGTCGCGGCGGCAGGTCGTGCCCGGCGCGGTGGACCCGCTGCGGCTGTATCGCTATCTCCGCGCGCTGAATCCCGCGCCGTACCTCTTCTACCTCGCGCTCGACGACGTGACGTTCGTGGGCAGCTCCCCGGAGGTCCTGGTGCGCGTGGAGGGCGGCGAGGTGACGGTGCGGCCGATCGCCGGCACGCGGCCGCGCGGCGCCACGCCGGAGGAGGACGCGGCGCTCGCCGCCGCGCTGCGCGCCGATGCGAAGGAGCTGGCCGAGCACCGGATGCTGGTGGATCTCGGGCGCAACGACGTCGGGCGGGTGGCGCAGTACGGCTCCGTACGGGTGACGGAGGCGCTCGAGATCGAGCGCTACTCGCACGTCCAGCATCTGGTGAGCGAGGTGCGCGGGCGCCTCAGCCCGGGGCACGACGCGCTCGACGTGCTGCGCGCCTGCTTCCCCGCCGGGACGGTGACCGGCGCGCCCAAGGTGCGGGCGATGGAGATCCTCGACGAACTCGAGCCCGAGCGTCGCGGCTCGTACGCGGGCGCGGTGGGCTACGCCGGGTGGGGCGCGGCGAGTCTCGACACGGCGATCGCGATCCGGGCGGCGCTGGTGCTGCGCGACCGCGTCGTCGTGCAGGCGGGCGCCGGCATCGTGGCCGATTCCGATCCCGCGCGCGAGTTCGCCGAGACGGAGGCGAAAGCGCAGGCGGTGCTGCGCGCGCTCGCGCTCGCCAAAGCGGCGGATTAAATTCGCGCCTGTGTTCAAGCTGACCAGTACCGCCGACGATCACTCCATCGACCTGGAGCCCGGACGCACTCTGGTCGTCGGGCGCGCCGTCACCAGCGACGTCCCGATCTACGATCCCACCATCTCCCGCCGCCACGCGGAAATCGTTCTCACCCCGACCGGCGTCCGGGTCACCGATCTCGGCTCCTCCAACGGCACGTTCCTGAACGGCGCCAAGATCACCGAGGCGGAGGCGGGGGCGAACGACGTCGTCACCTTCGGCAAGGTGGCGTTTCGGGTCAAAGAGGTCACCCGCCAGACGCCGCGACCGCAGGTCGTGGCTCCGCCCCCCGATTTCCCGAGCCCGCGCCCCGGCGCCGCCGGCGGCACGATCGTGCGGCAGCTGCCCGTCCATCCGTCGGGCGGCGTGCCCGCCATCGTGATGGACCAGGGCCAGGGGGCGTCGCAGCTCAAGGTCCGGGGCCAGAGCCAGGAGGAACGGCGCGAGAAGAAGCTGTCGTTGCTGCTCGAGGTCTCCAAGGAGCTGTCCAAGCAGCAGGAGCTGGACCGCCTGCTCGACAAGGTGGTGGACTTCACGTTTCAGATCATGAACGTGGACCGGGTGTCGATCCTGCTGCTCGACGGGAAATCGAACGAGCTGGTGCCGCGCATCTCCAAGAGCCGCACGGGCGACGCCAGCGCGGCCAGACACGTGCCCCAGTCCATCGCGCGCAAGGCCGTCGAGGAGCGGGTGGCGATCCTGTCGGACAACGCCGCGGCCGACGAGCGCTTCAAGGGGAAATCGATCCTGATCCAGAGCGTGCGCAGCGCCATGTGCACGCCGCTGATGGGCTCCGACCAGAACGTGCTCGGGATCCTGTACGTGGACAATCTCACCGCCACACACTCGTTCGCCGACGAGGATCTCGAGTTCCTGATCGCGTTCGGAGGCCTGACCGCCGTCGCCATCGAGAACTCGCAGCTCTCCGAGCGGATCCGGCGCGAAGCGATGGTGCGCTCGAACTTCGAGCGCTACTTCTCTCCCAACATCGCGCAGGTCATCGCGCAGCAGCAGGACGCGGGGCGGCTGCCCAGCGAGAAGCGCCCGGTCGTGGTGTTCTTCTCCGACATCCGCGGCTTCACCCCGCTGTCGGAGACGATGAGCCCGGACGACATCGCCCGGCTGCTCACGGAGTACTTCACGGAAATGGTGGACAAGGTGTTCGAGTATGGGGGCACGCTCGACAAGTTCATGGGCGACGCGATCATGGCGCTGTGGGGCGCGCCCATCGGGCATGCCGATGACGCCGACCGCGCCGTGCAGTGCGCCATCGCGCAGCTCGAGGAGCTCGCGAAGCTGAACGCCAAGTGGAAGCACGAAGGGCGCACCGAGATCCAGATCGGCATCGCCATCAACTTCGGCGAGGTGTTCGCGGGGAACATCGGCTCGGATCGCCGGCTGGAATACACGGTGATCGGCGACGCGGTGAACACCGCCTACCGGCTGTGCGGCAAGGCAGGCCCCAACCAGATCCTGATCTCGGAGCCCTTCTACAAGCAGCTGAAGAAGAAACCCCCGGTCGAGGCCCTGGAGCCGATCCAGGTGAAGGGCAAAGCGAAGAAGGTGCCGGTCTACCGCGTGAAGCGGTAAGGCCGCCCGAACTGCGCCAGCAGATCCAGCGCGAGTCGCAGCGGCAGCCCCATCACCCCGAAGAAGTCCCCTTCCACCCGCTCGACGAGCGGAGCGCCGAGACCTTGAATCGCATAGGCGCCGGCCTTGTCGAGCGGCTCGCCGGTCGCGACGTACGCCTCGAGCAGCGCGCGGTCCGCCGGCCGGAACGTGACGCGCGAGCGATCGAGCGCCTGCGCCAGCTCGCCATCGCGGGTCACCGCGACGGCGGTCAGCACCTCGTGGGTGCGGCCCTGCAGCGCCGTGAGCATTGCCACCGCATGCGGGGGCGACGTCGGCTTCTCGAAAATCTTGCCGTCGAGCACCACGGTCGTGTCGGCGGCGAGGATCACGTCGCCCGGCGCGCGCGGCGCGACCGCGTCGGCCTTGGCGCGCGACAAGCGCCGCACGTACTCGTCCGGCTGCTCGCCGGGCTGCACGTGCTCGTCCACGTCCGGAACGACGACGCGGAAGGGAATGCGCAGCATTTCGAGGAGCTGCTTGCGGCGCGGCGAGCCGGACGCGAGAACGATTGGGGCGGCGGTCACTTCTCCAGAATCAACGTCACCGGCCCGTCGTTGACCAGTTCCACTTCCATCATGGCGCCGAACTCGCCGGTCGCGACGGCGATCCCGCTCCCGGCTCCCCGCTCCCTCAGCATGGCCACGAATCGCTCGTACAGGGGGATCGCGACGTCCGGCGGCGCCGCGCCGATGAAACTCGGCCGCCGGCCTTTGCTGGCGTCGCCGTAGAGCGTGAACTGCGGCACGACGAGGATGCCGCCGCCCGCGCCCGCGAGGTCGACGTTCATCTTGCCCTCGGCGTCGCCGAAGAGCCGCAGGCCGATGATCTTCTCCGCAATCCAGCCAAGGCTCTGCTCGGTGTCGGAAGGAGAAAAGCCCGCGAGCACGAGGTACCCGCGGGCGATCTCGCCGATCGTCTTGCCGTTCACCCGCACCGCGGCTCGCGACACGCGCTGCAGGACGATGCGCATCAGGCCGTCCGGCCGTCCGGCCGTCCGGCCGTCATTCGACGGTCACGCTCTTGGCGAGATTCCGCGGCTGATCCACATTGCACCCCCGCCGCACGGCGATGTAATAGGCGAGCAGCTGCAGGGACAGCACGCTCAGCACCGGCGTGAGTAGATCCAGCGTCTCCGGGATCTCGATGCGGTGATCGGCCAGCTTGGCCAGGGCGGTGTCGCCCTCGGTGACGATCGCGATGACCCGGCCGCCGCGGGCTTTCACCTCTTCGACGTTGCTCACCACCTTCTGGTGCACGGCGTCCGTGGGCGCGATGAACACCACCGGCATGAGATCGTCGATCAGCGCAATGGGCCCGTGCTTCATTTCCGCCGCCGGATAGCCCTCGGCGTGGATGTAGGAGATCTCCTTGAGCTTGAGCGCGCCCTCGAGCGCGACCGGGAAGTTGTAGCCGCGGCCGAGATAGAGCACGTTGTTCGCCCGCAGCAGCCGCTCCGCGATCTGTTCGGTCTCGGGCGCCTTGCCGAGCACCCGGGCCACGAGGTCGGGCAGCCGGGCCAGCGCCCGGACCACCTCGCGGCCCTGGAGAATCGAGAGAGCGCGCAGCCGGCCCATCTTGAGCGTGAGCAGCGCCAGCGCGACGACCTGGCTCGTGAACGCCTTGGTGCTCGCCACGCCGATCTCCGGTCCGGCGTGCAGGTAGATGCCGCCGTCCACCTCGCGCGCGATCGTGCTGCCGACCACGTTGATGATGCCCAGCGTGCGGGCCCCGCGCCGCTTCGCCTCGCGCAGCGCCGCGAGCGTGTCCGCCGTCTCGCCCGATTGCGAGATGCCGATCACCAGCGTGCGCTCGTCCACGATGGGGTTGCGATAGCGGAACTCGGACGCGTACTCGACCTCCGTCGGGATGCGCGCCAGCTCCTCCATCATGTACTCGCCGATCAGGGCGGAATGCCAGGAGGTGCCGCACGCCGTAATGACGATGCGCTGCACGCGGAGCAGCTCCTCGTCGCTCAGGTTGAGCCCGCCAAAGCGCACCGTGCCCTCGTCTTCGAGCAGGCGGCCGCGCAACGTGTTCCGGATGCTCTCCGGCTGCTCCATGATCTCCTTGAGCATGAAATGCGCGAAGCCGCCGCGCTCGATCGTCGCGAGGTCCCACTCCACCTGCGTCACCGGCTTTTCCTTCTCCGCGGCCGCCAGGTCGAGAATGCGGTAGTCGCCGGGACGCACTTCGGCAATCTCCCCGTCGTCGAGGTAGACGACTGAGCGCGTGTGCGCGAGCACAGCCGAGGCGTCCGACGCCACCCAGTTCTCGCCGGCGCCGATCGCCACGAGCAGCGGCGAGCCGTGCCGCGCGGCCACCAGCGTGTCGGGCTCGCGGCTCGAGATGACGGCGATCCCGTACGCGCCTTCGACCTGCCGCAGGGCGGCGGCCGTGGCCTCGACCAGCGGCGTCCCGTTGGTATGCAGCTCCTCGATCAGGTGCGCGAGCACCTCGGTATCGGTCTCGGAGCGGAACACGTGGCCCCGCGCCGAGAGCGCCTGGCGCAGCGCGCCGGCGTTCTCAATGATGCCGTTGTGGACGAGCGCGAGCGTGCCGCCGCAGTCGGCGTGCGGGTGCGCATTCGCCATGGTCGGCGCGCCGTGCGTGGCCCAGCGCGTGTGCGCGATGGCCGTCGTCCCGAGCGGCAGACTCGCCCCCAGCTCCCGCTCCAGCACCGCGATCTTGCCCGGCGCGCGAAAGATCTCGAGCCCGCCGTTGACGATCGCGAGGCCCGCGGAATCGTACCCCCGGTACTCGAGCCGCTTCAGGCCGTCGAGCACGAGCGACGCCGCCGCCCGTTTGCCCGTGTAGCCTACGATACCGCACATACTTGCCGCCCTTCGTCAATCAGTCGTTGTGCATCGGCCGCGGTGGGCGCTTCGCCGATCAGCCGGATGATCGGCTCCGTGCCGGAGGGCCGCACGTGCAGCCAACGATCGGCCCAGGCGAGCCGCAGACCATCCTGCGTATCCACTGCCGCGTCCTGAAAGCGGCGGCGCAGCGCCGCGTACACCGCCTCCATCCGTTCCGCGTGCCGCGTTCCGCGTTCCACCTTTGCCTTTACGATCGCATAGCGCGGCGCCCGCGCCGTGAGGTCGCTCACCGTGGCCCGCTCCCGCGCCAGCAGCGCCAGCACCAGAGCGGCCGCGACCGGGGCGTCCCGTCCGACGTGCAGCGCCGGATACATCACGCCGCCGTTCCCCTCACCGCCGATCACCGCGCCCAGCTCGAGCATCTTCCGCGCGACGTGCGCCTCGCCGACCGGCGCCCGGACGACGGTGGCGCCGAATTCTCGCGCCGCGTCTTCCACGACGAGCGACGTCGAGAGGTTGCAGACGACGGTAGGTGGGAACGTGGGAAGGTGGGAAAGTGTTCGCCGCTTACCCTTTCCCACCTTCTCACCTTCCGACCTTCCCCCCAGCACCGCTCGCACCGCGAACGCCAGCGTGTAGTCCTCGCCGATCGCGCGGCCCCGCTCGTCCACAATCGCCAGGCGGTCCACGTCGGGGTCCACCGCAATGCCGAGGTCGGCCTTATGGCGGCGCACCAGCGCGCCGAGCGCGCCCAGATGCTCGGGGACAGGCTCCGGCGGCCGGGGAAACCGGCCATCCGTCTCGGTATTGATGGCCGCGACCCGGCAGCCCAGCCGCTCGAGCAGCGCCGGCATCATCACGCCGCCCGCGCCGCGCACGGTGTCCAGCGCGACACGGAAGCGCCGCCGCCGGACTGCCCGCACGTCGAGGCCGCGGAGCGCGAGGACGCCCTCGAGGTGCCGCGGGACCGCGTCGGGATCCGCGGACACATCGCCGAGCGCGTCATACCCCGCCCGGTGAAGGGAATGCTCCCCCTCCCCCGTGACGAGCTGGCGGACCCGCCTGCCAGCGAGGGCATCAAGAAAGATGCCATCGGGCCCGATGAACTTCAGGGCATTCCATTCGATGGGGTTGTGGCTGGCGGTCAACACGATCCCGCCAGCGGCGTGGTGGTGCTCCACGGCGAGCTGCACTGTGGGCGTCGGGACCAGCCCTACGTCGATCACCCCGCAGCCGACGGACATCAGCCCGGCGGCTGCCGCGCGGGCGAACATCGGCCCGGAGCTACGGGCATCACGTCCCAAGACGACCCTCGGGTGGCGGGGGGTACGTTTCCCGTATCCCGCATCCCGTATCCCGTCCTTCGCCCACGCCCCGAACGCCGCGGCCCAGCGCGCGACGATTTCCGGGGTGAGATCGGTGCCGACGAGGCCCCGCACCCCTGACACGCTGACCATCAGGGTGTCGGCCATGGGGTTCAGGCCCTGCGAGCCTCCATGGCCCGGCTGGGCAGCCGCAACGGCTGCAGTTGTGGCGTGGGGATGGGCAGGTTGGCGTCGGTGCCGAACGCCCGGCGGAAGGCGTCCACGATCGCCGGGTCGAACTGCAGGCCCTTTCCTTCTTCCAGCTCCCTGAGCGCGGCGTTCACCGTCAGCGACGGGCGATACGGCCGCACGCTGGTCATGGCATCGAAGGCGTCGGCCACGCTCACGAGGCGCGCTTCGAACGGGATCGCCTCGCCGGCGAGCCCGTCGGGGGAGCCGCTGCCATCCATGCGCTCGTGGTGGGAGCGCACGATGGCGAGCGCGCCGGGGGCGTCGCGCATCAGGGGCCCGAGAATGCGCGCACCGATGACGGTGTGCTCCATGACGTGCCGGTACTCGGCGTCGGTGAGCTTGCCGGACTTGTGCAGGATGGTCTCGCTGACGCCGATTTTCCCGACGTCGTGCAGCTCCGCGCCGAGGGCGATCGTGTCCACCGCGTCGGCGTCGAGACCGAGCGCGCGGGCGATTCCGAACGCATAGTGCGCGACGCGCATCGAATGGCCCCGGGTGTAGGCATCCTTGGCTTCGAGCGCGAACACGAGCGCGTGCACGCCCTCCAGGAACAGCTCCTCGATGCGGCGGGCCTGCGCCTCGACGCGTTCCTCGAGCTGTTGCTGGTAGTCGCGGTTTTCCAGCAACAGCCGCCGCTTGTCCAGTGCCTGCGACACGCGAGCCTTGACTTCATCGAGGTGAAACGGCTTGGCCACGTAGTCGAGCGCGCCCATCTGCAGGCAGGCGACCGCGCTCTCGACCTCGGCCACGGCGGTGACCACGATGACGGCAGTGTCCGGCCAGCGCACCACGATCTCCCGGAGCAGCGTGACGCCATCCATCTCGGGCATACGCAGATCGGAGATGACGAGGGGGGCCGGCTCGCGCTCCAGCTCGCGCAGCGCCTCCACACCGGAGCCCGCCTCGGCACACCGGAAGCCCTCGGTTTCGAGCAGCCGCACCAGGACCCGCCGCAGCCGCGGCTCGTCGTCGACGACGAGACAGCGCATCCCGCTATAGGACGGCATCGGGCTAACGTATGCGTCGCTTGCCCCCGGCGGAAGGCGCCCTTACGTTCCGGCCATGACGCGCATCGCGGATCAGGACCACGCGCGCCGCTTCGCGACGCGCGCCGTCCACGCCGGTCATATCGGCGACCCCCTCAGCGGCGCCGTCATGACCCCCATCTATCAGACATCCACCTACATCCAGGACGGCCTGGGCCGACACAAGGGCTACGAGTACGCGCGCACCCGCAATCCCACGCGCGAGGCGCTGGAGCGCAACGTGGCCGCGCTCGAGGGAGCGCGCCACGGCTTCGCCTTCGGCTCGGGGCTGGCCGCGCTCGACGCCGTCATGAAGCTGCTGTCGGCAGGCGACCACGTCGTCAGCGGGGAGAACGTCTACGGCGGGTCGCACCGCCAGATGACGCACATCTGGTCGCGCCTCGGTGTCGCGTTCACGTTCGTGGACAGCGCCGACACGGCCGCGGTCGCCGCGGCGATTACCCCCCGCACCCGGATCGTGTACGCCGAAACGCCGACCAATCCGATGATGCGGCTGTGCGATCTCGCTGCGCTCGCGGGACTGGCGCACGACGGCGGGGCGCTGTGCGTCGTGGACAACACGTTCGCCACTCCCTACTTCCAGCAGCCGATCGCGCTCGGCGCGGACATCGTGTTGCACTCGACCACGAAGTATCTGAACGGCCATTCCGACATGGTCGGCGGGCTGCTGCTCACCGACCGCGACGATCTGGCCGAGCGCCTGGGCTTCATTCAGAACTCCTCCGGCGCGGTGCCCGGCCCATTCGACTGCTGGCTCGCGCTGCGGGGTACCAAGACCCTGGCATTGCGCATGCGCCAGCACGATGCCAACGGCCGGCGGGTCGCCGAGTGGCTGGCGGGGCAGCGGCGGGTGCGCCGGGTCCACTACCCGGGGCTGCCGTCGCATCCCCAGCACGAGCTTGCCTGCCGACAGATGAAGGGGTTCGGGGGCATGATCAGCATCGAGCTCGGCGATCCGGCGTTTGCGCGCCGGGTGGTGGAGCGCACCCGCA
The DNA here is from genome assembly GCA_050733275.1 of Gemmatimonadales bacterium. Lineage (GTDB taxonomy): Bacteria > Gemmatimonadota > Gemmatimonadetes > Gemmatimonadales > GWC2-71-9 > 20CM-2-65-7. The sequence goes on along the minus strand of JBOHSP010000347.1, from coordinate 1,360 downwards.
TCTTCGCGCTCGCCGAATCGCTGGGCGGCGTGGAAAGCCTTGTCGGGCATCCCGCCTCGATGACCCACGCCAGCGTGCCCCGCGAGATGCGCGAGCGTATGGGGCTGACCGACAGCCTGGTCCGCCTGTCGGTGGGCATCGAGGACGTGGAGGACCTGGTGGCCGATCTGGACCAGGCATTGGGGGACGACTAAAGCAGGTTGTGGAGGTTGGTGGAGGTTGGTGGAGGCCACCACATCGCGAAACATCCGGCCGGCGATATTACGTAACGTGAAGACCCCCATTTGCAGGAGCGACAGATGACCGATCCCACGAACACGTTGCCGGCGGCGCGCCCGCGCAAGGTGCTGACGCAGATCGCGCCCGTCTCGTGGGAGCACCCCGCCGACCGCGCCGCGCTGCAGTCGCTGCGCGCGGTGCCGGGATTCGATGAAGTCGTCAAAAAGATCTACGGCTTCATCGGCGAGCGCGGCGTGCGCCTGTTGTTCCAGGCCGATGCGGTGCGCGTCGGGCCCTCGCAGTTCCCGCGCCTCAACGAGCTCTATACCGAGGTCCTCACCACCCTAGACTGGGAGCCCCGGCCCGAGCTGTTCGTGTCGCAGACGCCGTTCGCCAACGCCGGCGCGTTCGGGATGGAACAGCCCTTCATCGTGATCAACTCGGGCGCCCTGCGGCTGCTCGACAACGAAGAGATGCGCTCGCTGCTGGGCCACGAGCTGGGTCACGTGATGAGCGGCCACGCGCTGTATCGCACGATCCTCATCCTCATCCTCAACGTCAGCTTCGCCTCCCTCCCGTTCCTCGCCGGGATCGCGCTGTTGCCGGTGCGCATCGCCCTGCTCGAATGGTACCGCAAGAGCGAGCTGTCGTCCGACCGGGCAGGCCTGCTGGCGACGCAGGACCCGATCCCCGCGCTGCGCATGTTCCTCAAGATGGCCGGCGGCGGGGACATGGCGGAGACGGATCTCAACGCGTTCCTGGTGCAAGCGAAGGAATACGAGGAAGCGGGCGGCGCGCTGGACCGCATCTTCCAGATCCTCAACACGCTGGACCGGACGCATCCGTTCAACACGTTGCGGGCCGCCGAGCTGCAGCGCTGGATCGAAGGCGGGCACTACGAGCGGATCCTCAGGGATGAGTACACGCGGCGCGGCCCCGAGGCCGAGCAGCGGCCGATCGACAAGGACATCGACGAAGCCCGCGAGCACTATATGAAGGAAGCGAAAGCCGTCGTGAACGACGTCGTCGATACGGCCAAGCGGGCCGCGCAGGCATTCACGGAGGCCCTCAAGAAGCGGTGAGAGTCCTCGTCGTCGGGGGCGGCGGGCGCGAACACGCGCTCTGCTGGGCCTGGACGCGT
>JBOHSP010000346.1:0-6559 GCA_050733275.1 Gemmatimonadales bacterium | reverse complement strand
CCGCAATCCGCAATTTGCTGCTCGCGACCCTCATCGCCTGCAGCGCCCAGGATCCGGGGGACGACGACCCGAAAGTCACCGTCACCATCCCCCGCGGCGCCACGTTCGCCCAGGCCATGGACACGCTCACGACCCGCCGCGTGATCACCAGTCCGACCTGGTTCGGGATCTACGCCCGGTTTCGCGGTCTCCCCGCCAACCTGAAGAGCGGCATCTACACGTTCCGCGAGGGCGAGTCGTGGGGCTACGTGGTCGAGACGTTGAAGAGCGGGCGCGGCGACGAGACGCGCTTCACGGTGCTCGAGGGGATGATGGGATTCGAGGTCGCCGAGCGGGCGCGCGTGTGGCTGCGCATCCCCCGCGATTCATTCCGCGCCGCGATGCGTGATCCGTCTCTGCTCCGTCAGCTCGAAGTGACCCCGAATCCCGCCGGCCTCGAGGGCTACATGTACCCCACGACCTACATCGTGCCGGTTGGGATTCGGGCGCGCGACCTGATGCAGGTCATGGCCCAGGAGTTCGTCGACCGCTGGCGGCCGGAGTGGGACCTGCGCCTGCTCGAGCTGCACATGACCCGTCACGAGATCATCACGCTCGCCTCGATCATCGAGTCGGAGGTGCGCTATGATCCCGACCGGGCGTACGTCTCGGCGGTGTATCACAACCGCCTGAAGCGCGGCATGCCGCTCCAGGCGGACCCGACCGTGGTGTACGCGCACGGCCGGCGCTTGCGGCGGGTGTGGGAAAAGAACCTGCGGATCCGCTCGCCCTACAACACCTACCGGAACCGCGGCCTGCCGCCGGGGCCGATCAGCCAGCCGAGCGACTCGAGCATGTTTTACGCGCTGTATCCGGCGCCGGTCGGATTCCTCTATTTCGTGGCCCAGCCGGACGGCAAGCACATCTTCTCGGCAAGCTATGCTGAGCATTTGGCGGCGATTCGGCGGGTGAGGCGGAGACGGTAGGACGGGAGCACGGCCAGAGCGCCGTTATGCGAGGGCGGCGCGCAAGTCCCGCGCGGCCTGCTCCGGATCTTCGCCCTCCCACACCGCGCCGATGACCGCCACGCCCGCCGCCCCCGCCCGCGCGATTGCTGCCGCGTGCGACGCAGTGATCCCCCCGATGCCGATCACCGGCAGGCCTTCGGGCGCGAGCCGTGCCAGCGCGGCGAAGCCGTCCGGGCCGAGCGCCTGGCCGGCGTCCGGCTTATTCGCGGTCTCGAAACACGGCCCCACGCTCCAGTAGTCGGCGGGCAGTTCGCGGGCCCGTTCCGCCTCCTCCGGCGAACCGACGGAAATGCCCAGGATGAACCCGGCGGGGACGTGCGGGCGCAGTGCGTCGAGGGGCACGTCGTCCCAGCCGAGGTGCGCCCCGGCGGCCCCGGCCGCCAGCGCGATGTCCACCCGGTCGTTGACGATCACGGGCACGGGAAGCGCCGCGACCAGAGCGCGCGCGAGTTGGAGGATCGGGGCCGGCGCGCCATCTTTCCAGCGGACCTGCACCATCGTCGCGCCGCCCTGCACGGCCGCCCGGCAGGCAGCGACCACATCCCGCTCGCCGTCACGCTGGAGCAGGAGCGGATCGGTGATCACCATCAAGCGCAACTGATCGGCGAGCGCCATGAGCAAGATCCTGCGCGGCCTGCGTGGCGCCACCACGGCAGCCGCGAACACCAGCGAGGCGATTCTCGCAGCGACCGAAGAGCTGCTGGCCGCCCTGCAGCAGGCGAACGGCTTCGATCCGGCCGACGTCGAGAGCGCGATCTTCACGTCGTCGCCCGACCTGAACGCCGATTATCCCGCTCGCGCCGCCCGCCGCCTCGGCTGGACCGGCGTGCCGCTGCTCGGGGCGACCGAAGTCGATGTGCCGCCGCCGCTCGGGTTGCCGCGCTGCATCCGCGTGCTGCTGCATTTCTATACCGGGAAGCCCGGCAGCGGGCTGAAACATATCTATCTCCGTGAGGCGGCGAAGCTCCGGCCCGATCGATGACGCCCGGACGCCTGGACGGCCCGACGCCCGGACGCCCGGACGCCCAGACGCCCGGACGCCCGGACGCCCAGACGCCCGATCCGGGTGCCGAGCGAGATCCGGGCGTCGTTGTTACGGCCCGCGGGGCCGAGCGCTGGAAGCAAGGCCACCCCTGGATCTACCGCAGCGACGTCGCCGAGGAGCCGGACAAGCACCCCGGCATCGTGCGCGTCAGGGATCGTCGGGGACGCTTCCTCGGCCAAGCGCTGTACTCCCCCGCCTCCGAGATTCGGCTGCGGCTGCTCACCACGGGCGAAGAACCGATCGACGCCGGCTGGTGGCGCGAGCGGATCGCCGCCGCGGCGCGCCGGCGCAGCGGCATCACCGCCACCGCGTGGCGCGCGGTCCACGCCGAGGGCGACGGGCTGCCGTCGCTCATCGTGGACAAGTACGGCCCGTGGGTCGTGGCGCAATTGCTCTCGGCGGGCCTCGAGCGCGCGCGGGCCGACGTGCTGGCGGGGATCCGGGAAGCCTTGCAGCCGCAGGGCGTGCTGCTGCGCCACGACGCCACGGTGCGGCGCCACGAGGGGCTGCCGCTGGCGGTGGAGCCCGTGTCCGGCGACGTGCCGGAGGTCGTGGAGGTGGTGGAAGACGGTGTGCGCTACCTCGCGGCGCCCAGGACGGGGCAGAAGACGGGGGCGTTCCTCGACCAGCGCGAGAATCGGTTGCTCGTGGGGCGGCACACGCGGGAAGGCGGCCGCGCCCTCGATTTGTTCACGTATCACGGCTCGTTCGCCGTGCACCTCGCGCGCCGGGCGGCGAGCGTCCTCGCCGTGGACCAGAGCGCGGACGCGCTCGCGCGCGGAGCCGAGAACGCGCGGCTCAACGATCTGAGCAACATCAGTTGGCGGGAAGCCAACGCGTTCGATCTCCTGCGCGAGCTCGAGCGCCAGGGCGAGCGATTCGATACGATCGTGCTCGACCCACCGGCGTTCGCCAAATCCAAAACCGCCGTGCCCCGGGCGATCGCCGGCTATAAGGAAGTCAACCTGCGCGCGATGCGGATCCTTGCGGAGGACGGGATCCTGTTCACCTCGTCCTGCTCCTATCACGTCAGCCGCGAGCTGTTTCTCGCGATGCTCACCGATGCGGCCCGCGACGCCGGCCGCGGCATCGAGCTGCTCGCCGTCAGGGGCGCCGCGAGCGATCACCCCGAGCTGCTCACCGTACCGGAGACGGGCTATCTCAAAGGCGCAGTGCTGCGTAGGACGGGCTTCCAAGGCGCGTCGTGACGTAATCGATGAACTCCTGAACGATCGCGCTATTCAGACGATAGCGGATGAACTGCCCCTCGCGCGCCGTCGCCACCAGGTCGGCCGCCTTGAGCACGCTGAGGTGATGCGACACCGACGCGAACTCGATGGGGAACTCCTGCGCCAGCTCCCCCGCCGTCCGATCACCCTCGGCGAGGAGCTCGAGGATGCGGCGGCGAGTCGGGTCGGCCATTGCCCGGAATACGGAGTCGCGCATGACGTAGATATTTAGACAATTGTCTAAGCATCTTCAAGCGCGTTGACTAAATCCGCGCCCATCACGAGCTTGCACCATGCCGCTCTCCGGCTCCCGGGGCCGCGATCCGTCCGCAGCCGTGCGACGCGTGCTCGTCGGGCTGCTGGTGGCGAACCTGGCCGTCGTCGCAGCCAAAGCGACCGTGGGCCTGCGGTTCGGCTCCCTCGCCGTGCTGGGCGACGCGCTGCACTCCTCCGTGGACTCGCTGTACAACGTGCTCGGCCTGATCGTGATCCGCGTGGCCGCCCAGGGTCCCGATGAAGACCACCCCTACGGGCATCGCAAATTCGAGACGCTGGGCGCGCTCGCGATCGTCATCTTCCTGTCGATCACCTGCTTCGAGCTGGTGCGCAGCGCGGTGCTGAAGCTGACGCGGGGGGCGGCGCCGCTCGCGTTCAGTGACATCGGCCTGGGGGTGCTGGTGGCGACGCTCGGTGTGAATGTGCTCGTCGCCTGGTACGAGAACCAGCGGGGCCAGCAGCTCGGCAGCGAGCTGCTGATCGCCGATGCGGCGCACACGCGCACCGACGTGTTCATCACCGTCGGCGTGCTGCTCGGCGTGCTGTTCGCGCGCCAGGGCTACCCCTGGGTCGATCCGGTGATGGCGATCGTGGTGGCGGTTTTGATCGTGCGCGTCGCCCTGCAGATCTTCGCGCGCACGGCGCCGGTGCTGGTGGACGAGCGGGCGATTCCCGAACGCACCATCCGCCAGACCGCGCAGGCAGTCGAGGGCGTGCGGAGCGCGTACGACATCCGCTCGCGCGGCGCCCGCGCGGGCGTCCGCTATGCCGAGGTCACGATCGCGGTGGACCGCGGCGCGAATGTCGCCGCGGCGCACGCCATCGCGGATGCCGTCGAAGAGCGGCTGAAGCGCGAGCTCGAGCTCAACGAAGTCACGGTCCACGTCGAGCCATGCTGAGCTCCCTCCCCTTCGAGCGCGCCGGCACGACGGCGCCGCCCGGCATGAGCCCGACGCGACGGCCGCCGCGCTCGCTGAAACAGGAATATCAGGAGTTCATTCTCCAGCGCATCGAGGAATACAAGAACGCGCTGCCGCGCGACGAGCTGCTGCGCATCGGCGACGAGGCGGTGCGCGAGCTGCAGGCAGGGGCGCAGGAGCAATATCTGCTCACCGAGGTGCTGTTGCTCGAGCACGTGGACCGCATCATCGCCCGGCGGCTGCGCCTGCCGTCGTTCCCGCGGTGGCGCCAGAAGCATCGCGCCTTGCGCGAGGCGCAGCGCGCGCCCACGCACTGGGGGATCGAGCACACGCACCCCATCGTGCCGTGGGCGGCGCGGCTCGAGCCGGGCGATCTCGTCGTCGTGCTGGGCGCCGCCGCCCTGCAAGAGGCGCTGTTCCTCGCCGCCCACGACGTCGAAGTGTTCCTCGTGGATCAGGATCTCAGCGCGGTCGAGGCGGCCGAAGGACGCGCCGTCACCGAACAGCTCGCCGGCACGTTCCAGGCGCTGGTGATCGACTACGGCAGCTGGTTCCCCGATCTCTCGCCCAGCCTCGTCGCGATCGCCGCCGGCAGCCTGGCCCCGCTCCGGGCCAACGTGCGCGGGGCCTTGATCGCCGAGTTGCAGGGCCGCACCCGCAGCGGCGGCGTGCACGTCATCCTCCCCAGCGGCGGGATCCCGCCCGGCGTCATCCCTCTCGCCCCGGAGTCGCTCCAGGCGCTGTATCGCGGGTGGCAGGTGCAGCGGGGTCGGTCGAAGCGTGGCGGATTTGCGGCGATCAAGCCGCCGCGTCAGGGCGACACGGCGGTGAACGTGTCGGATTAGCGCGGTCGCGCCGGTCGCTTTTCGTAACTCGTTGGCACGTCGTGACGTCGGGCCGAAGCCCTGCGGCAGGTGTTTTGCTTCCCAACGTGCCGACGTGCTTCCTGCAAGAGGAGAAAAATGACCACCCTGCCGCTCACGCTCGCCGACGAACCGATCGGCATCGTGCTCCGTGCCGGCCGCCAGATCCTCCGGCCGGCCAGGATCTGGGCGTATTGCTGGTTCACGGACGAAGGGAAAGACGGAGATCACACCCACCGGCACCTCCCGGTGGATCCCAAGATTTGAGCGTCACTGCTACACGGCTTCGCTGACGGATGTGAAGGTGAAGTCGCGCACCACGAGCGGCGGCACGACCACCGCGGCGCCGCCCACGTCGCCCGATTCCGACGCCGAGATGCGCTCGGGCCGGCCCGCGGCAACCAGGTTGTTGAGCATCACCACCGGACTCTCGTTGAATCGGAAGTTCTGAACGGCGCCTGTCACTTCGCCGCGCTCGATCAGGAACACGCCGTCACGCGTGAGCCCGGTGAACAGCAGCGTGCGCGGATCGACGCCGCGGATATACCAGAACCGCGTGACGAGCAGCCCGCGATCCACGGTGCGGATCAACTCATCGAGCCCCGCGACCGCGCCCGCCGCCTGGAGGCGGAACCCGTCGGGAAACGGTACCGCCTCCTTCCCCTGCCGCTCCGCCCAGAACCGGTCGTAGGCGAGGTGCTGGAGCACGCCGTCCTGGATCCAGACGGTGCGCTTCACCGGCTGGCCCTCCCCCGTGAACGGTTCGGTGAGCAGGTCAGGATCCTGCGGATCGGACACGAGCGTGAGCCGCTCGTCCACGACGCGCTCGCCGATCTTGTTGCCCCCGCCAGGCTTGGAGAAGAAGCTGCGGCCCTCGTCGGCGGAGCGGGCGCTCAAGGCGAAGCCGAGCAGCCGGAGCAGATTGCCGACCGCCGTCGGCTCGAGGACGACGGTGTACTTGCCCGGCGCGAGCGCCGCCGGCTCGCTGGTCCCCAGCGCCTTGCGTACCGCGCGCGCGGCGAGCTGGGCGGCGGGTGTCACGCGGCTCCAGTCGTTGTGCGCCGTTCCCGCCCATCCCGAGCCGCGGCCGTCGGGGGTCCGCACGGTCACGGTGTGGACGCCCTCCGTGGCCGCGTGATAGCCGAACAGCCCCGCGCCGTTCGCGACGGCCGAGCTGCCGGCGACGCCTTGCACCAGGCCGGCGGCCACGACACCGGCC
>JBOHSP010000345.1:0-30143 GCA_050733275.1 Gemmatimonadales bacterium | reverse complement strand
ATTGCGGATTGCGGATTGCGGATTGCGGATTTGCACGGGAAGCGTCGTTCGTGTCGATGCCTCCCGATACAATCCGCAATCCGCAATCCGCAATCCACAATCGTTATTCATTGACGACCCCTCCTTGAGACCCCTACCAAGGCCCGCACCGCCCCCTCGGGATCGTCGCGCCGCGCCACGCTCGTGCCGACCAGCACGAAATCCGCCCCCGCCGCCGCCAGCCGCTCGACGTCCCCGCGACGCTCGACGCCGCTCTCGGCAACGACCGGCGTGCCGGCGGGGACCGCGGCGATCACCGCCTCGGCACCGGGCAGATCCACCACGAACGTGCCGAGGTCCCGGGCGTTCACGCCGACCGCGTCGGGCTGCACGGCGGCGGCGAGCGCCCGGTCGAGCTCCGGCCGGCTGTGCACTTCGACGAGTGTGGCGAGCCCCGCTTCCCGGGCCGCCGCGGCGAGCGCGCGCAGCCGCGAATCCGGCAGCGCCCGCACGATGAGCAGGACGGCGCTCGCGCCACCCGCCCGCGCCTCGACGATCTGCAGCTCGTCCAGCATGAAATCCTTGCGCAGTACGGGAATGCCGACCACGGCCGCTACCCGCGCCAGGTCATCCAGTGACCCGCCAAAGTGCGGCTCGTCGGTCAGCACCGACACCGCCTGTGCGCCCCCCCGTTCGTACGCCAGCGCGTGCGCCACAGGATCCAAATTGGCGTGGATCACGCCCTGCGATGGTGACCGACGCTTCACCTCGGCCACCACCCCCACCGTGGCCGACAGCGGCGGGGGGAACGGCCGGGGTGGGGGGGCGGCCGCCGCCCGGCGCTCCAGGTCGGCTGCCTGAGGCCGCAGCGCCGCGATGCGCCGCCGGGTCACGGCCAGGATGTCATCGAGCGTCGTGGGCACGCTTGCGTTCGGGCATTCTTCGGGTAGATTACTCGCTTCGGGTTATCTTCGGGAGCCTACATGACCGTGACGCGCCGGCAGCGAGAGATCCTCGATTTCATCGGCGGACACATCGAGGCGAGGGGCTACGCTCCCAGTTTCGAGGAGATCGCGAAGCATTTCGGGTTTCACTCGCTCGCCACGGTCCACGAGCACCTCACCAATCTCGAGCGCAAGGGATACATCCGCCGCGCCCATAACGAGAGCCGGGCGATCGAGATCGTGCCGCCCAAAGGCCAGACGGGCGCGACGGAACTTCCGCTGCTCGGTCTCGTCGCCGCCGGCCAGCCGATCGAGGCCGTGCGGGGCGACGAATCGATCGCGGTGCCCGACGAGCTGGTGCCGCGCCGCGGCCGCAGCTACGTGCTCAAGGTGCGCGGCGATTCCATGATCGACGAGCACATCAAGGACGGCGACTTCGTCGTCGTGCAGGAGCGCAACCAGGCCGGCAACGGGGAGACCGTGATTGCCCTGGTGCACGGCAACGACGCCACCGTGAAGCGCTTCTATCGCGAGCCCGGCGGCTGGATCCGGCTCCAGCCCGCGAACCCCACGATCCAGCCGCTGCGCGTGAACGAGCGCGACGTGATTGTCCAGGGCGTGGTGGTGGGCGTCATCAGGAAATACTAGCCGTCGCCTTGCGCAGGCGGTCGAGCGCGGCCCGGGCCGCCCCCGACGCCACGACCTCGCGCGCGCGCCCGATGCCTTCCGCCAGCGAGGCCGCGATGCCCGCGACGTAGATCGCCGCGCCGGCATTGAGCAGTACCGCCGCCAGCCCCGCTTCATCCCCTGACCCGTCGCACAGCAGCCGTTCCAGCCGTTCGGCATTGGCGGCCGGCTCGCCTCCCTGCAGCGGCCCCAGGTCTGTGACGGCGAGGCGGAAGCGCTCGGGATCGATTTCCCAGGTGCGCACCGCGCCGTCCCGCACTTCCCACACGTCGGTGATGCCGTGCGGGGAGATCTCGTCCATGCCAACGCGGCCGTGCACCACGAGCGCGTGCTCGGCGCCGAGCCGCAGCAGCGCGTCCGCGACGACGCCCGCGCGGTCGCGCTCGGCGACACCGATCACCTGCCGCCGCACGCCCGCGGGATTGGCGAGCGGGCCCACGAGATTCATCACCGACGGCGTGCCGAGCTCGCGCCGCACCACGCCGACGTGTTTCATGGCGGGGTGAAAGCTCGGTGCGAACAGGAACACCACGCGGGCTTCGGTCAGCACGCGCGCGGCCGCCGGCGCGTCGAGCACGATGCGCACCCCCAGCGCTTCGAGCACATCCGCCGAGCCGCAGCGCGAGGTGTACGAGCGGTTGCCGTGCTTGGGCACGGCGGCGCCGGCGCCCGCCGCGACCAGCGCGGCCACCGTCGAGATATTGAAGGTCGGGACCGTACCGCCGCCGGTCCCGCAGGTGTCCACGAGGTGAGGCCCCTCGGCGGCGACGCGCACCATGGCGCCGCGCAGCGCGCGCGCGGCGCCGGCGACCTCGTCCGCGGTCTCGCCCTTGGCGCGCAGCCCCATGAGCAGCGCCGCGATCTGCGCCGCCGTGGCTTCCCCTCGCATCACCGACTCGAACACCTCGGCGGTCAGCGATTCGGCGAGCGGCTGGCGAGTGGCGAGCGCGACGAGGGCGCGGCGCAGCGGAGACGGCGTGGAGGCGTCGGACATCGGGATTCGGGCCTGAGAAACTAGCCCGCGCGCGTAACCCTTGTCAAATAGTGACAAGGGGTTGCATCTTTCGCCCGTGACGAGCCGCCCGTTCCTGGCCGTGGTCCACTACGACGGGGGCGGCTTCGCCGGGTGGCAGCGGCAACCCGCCGCGCGCACCGTCCAGGGCGAGTTCGAAGCGGTGCTGCAGCGCCTGAGCGGTGGAGAACGACGCGTGGGGGTGACGGGGGCGGGCCGGACCGATGCCGGCGTCCACGCGCTCGGTCAGGGGGTCGGTTTTACCGCTTCCGAGCGCTGGGTGGCGGACCCCGGCGAGCTGCGGCGCGCCCTGAACGCGCTGCTGCCGCGGGAGATCTGGGTCGAGCGCGTGTACGTGATGTGCCCGGGATTCAATGCGCGCCGCAGTGCCACCGCGCGTCGCTATCGCTACGTGATCGGCACGGACGAGGCCGCGGCCTCCCCGTTCCGCCGCCCGTACGAATGGGCGGTCACCACGAGCGGTGCCCGCCGGGCTGTGGACGTCGCGGCGCTCGAGACCGCCGCCGCCGCGCTGGTGGGCGAGCACGACTTTCGCGGCCTGGCCGCGGCCGGCGCGACCCCGGACGGGGCCCACTACCGCTGTCGCGTGGCGCTCGCCCGATGGGCGCCGCGAACGGACAGCGCGGGGGTCACCGGGGTGACGTTCACGATCGAGGCCGACCGATTTCTGCACCACATGGTGCGCTTCATTGTGGGCACCATGGTCGACATCGCTCTCGGCCGGCGCCCACCGGAAGACTTCTCCCGCCTGCTCGTCGCCCACGACAACCTGGCGGCCAGCCCGCCCGCACCACCCCACGGTCTGTACCTGGAGGCGGTGCGCTATCCCGCGGACCTCTACGCCGACGGAGGGGCGTCCACGCCATGAAGTTCTTCCTCGATACTGCGAGCCTCAAAGACATCAGCTGGGCGGTCCAGGCCGGCCTCATCGACGGCATCACCACGAACCCCTCGCTCCTGGCCAAGCAGGCCGGCGATCTCGATCCCCGCGACGTGCTGAAGGAGATCTGCTCGCTCGTGGACGGGCCGGTGTCGGCGGAGGTGGTCGCCGTGGACGCCGAGGGCATGATAAAGGAAGGCCAGGAGTTGGCCAAGATCGCCGAGAACGTCGTCGTCAAGATCCCGATGCTCGAGGACGGGATGGTCGCCGTGCGCCGGCTCGCCACCCTCGGCATCCGCACCAACGTGACGCTGTGCTTCTCGTCCGTGCAGTGCCTGGTCGCCGCCAAGGCCGGCGCGGCGTACGTCAGTCCCTTCATTGGCCGCCTGGACGACGTCGGCCAGGACGGGATGGCGGTGATCCGCGAGGCGCGCGTGATGTTCGACAACTACGCGATCGCGACCCAGATCCTCGCGGCCTCGATTCGGCACCCGCGGCACGTCGTGGACGCGGCAATGATCGGCGCCGACGTCGCGACGTTGCCGCCGGACGTGCTGCGCAAGCTGTTGCTCCACCCGCTCACCGATCGCGGGCTGGATCAGTTCCTCAGCGACTGGCGACACCTGGTCGCCCGGGCGAAGGCACCGGTTTGAGCTGGGCGTCGCCGCTGTCGTCGCGGTACGCCTCGCCCGCGATGCGCGCGCTGTGGAGCGACCGGCGCCGCATCGGCCTGTGGCGGCGGCTGTGGCTCGCGCTGATGGAAGGCGAGAAGGCGCTCGGGCTCGACATCCCCGACCCGGCGCTCGCCGAGCTGCGCGCCCACCTCGACGACGCCGATCTCGAGAAGGCGGCAGAGTACGAGCGACGGCTGCGGCACGACGTGATGGCGCACATCCACCATCTCGGCGACCAGGCGCCCGCCGCGCGGCCTTACCTCCATCTCGGCGCCACCAGCGCCTACGTGACCGACAACGCCGACCTGGTGCTGATGCGCGAGGGGATGCAGCTCCTGCTGGGACGCCTGGGCGCGGTCCTCGTCGCGCTCGGCAACCTGGCGCGGCGCTCTCGTGCCCTCGCCTGCCTCGCCTATACGCATTTCCAGCCGGCCCAGCTCACCACGGTCGGCAAGCGCATCACGCTGTGGATGCAGGAATTCGCGCTCGACGCCGAAGAGCTGCTGCAGCGGATCCGCACGCTGCGCTTCCGCGGCGTCAAGGGGACGACGGGCACGCAGGCGAGCTTTCTCGAGCTGTTCGACGGCGATCATCGCAAGGTGACGGCGCTCGAGGAGCGGGTGGCGCGGGCGATGGGCTTCGCGCAGGTCCTGCCCGTCACCGGCCAGACGTATACCCGCAAGATCGACGCGCAGGTGCTGGCGGCGCTGGCGGGGATCGCGCAGTCGGCGGCGAAATTCGCGACGGACCTGCGGTTGCTGCAGCACGAGGGCGAGCTGCTCGAGCCGTTCGAGAGCGAGCAGGTGGGCTCCTCGGCGATGCCGTACAAGCGGAACCCGATGCGCGCCGAGCGGATGACGGGTCTGGCGCGGTTCGTGATCGAGCTGGCCGGCAACGGGTGGCATACCGCCGCGGAGCAGTGGCTGGAGCGCACGTTGGACGACAGCGCCAACCGCCGGCTCGTGCTGCCGGAGGCGTTCCTCGCGACGGACGCGATCCTCGTGCTCGCGACGAACGTGGCCGCGGGACTCGAGGTGCGCGAGGCCGCGATCGCCGCGCACGTCGCCGGGGTCATGCCGTTCCTCGCGACGGAGCGGCTGCTGATGCGCGGCGTCAAGGCGGGGGGCGACCGGCAGCAGCTGCACGAGGTGATCCGGACTCACAGTCTCGAGGGGCCGGGCGGGCTGCTCGACCGGCTGGCGCGCGATGCGGCGTTCCAGCGGCTCGGCGTGCACGCCGCGCCAGGCGAGCTCGATCCGGCGGCGTATGTCGGGCGGGCGCCGGAGCAGGTGGACGAGTTTCTCGAGCGCATCCTCCCCGCGCTGCTGCGGGACATTCAGGCGGCGGGCGCGCCGCCCGCCACGGCGGAGGTCGAGGTATGACGGCAGTCACCATCGAGAGCCGGCTGCCGCTGCCGCTGGTGCGGCGCGGCAAGGTGCGGGAAGTGTACGCCGTGGGCGACGACGCGCTGCTGCTCGTGGCCAGCGATCGCGTGAGCGCGTTCGACGTCGTGATGCGCGAGCCGGTGCCGGACAAGGGCGCGGTGCTCACCCAGCTCAGCGCGTTCTGGTTCGCGCAGCTCGGCGCCGTCATGCCGCATCATTGCCTCAGCGCCGATGCGGACGAGATCGTCGCGCGCGTGCCGGCCCTCGCGCCGCACCGCGCGGCGATCGTGGGCCGCGCCATGCTCGCGCGGCGCACCGTGCCGGTGCCGTTCGAGTGCGTGGTGCGCGGCTACCTCGCGGGATCGGCGTGGGCCGAGTACCGCCGCGCGGGCACCCTGGCCGGCGAGCCGCTGCCGGCGGGTCTGGTCGAGAGTGCGCGGCTCGATCCGCCGATCTTTTCCCCCGCGACCAAGGCCGAGCAGGGCCACGACGAGAACGTGACGTTCGCGCGCGTCGCGGGCGCGCTGGGCGCGGCAGCCGCGGGCCGGCTGCGGCAGGCGAGTCTCGCGCTGTACGTCGCGGGCCGGGCGTACGCAGCCGACCGGGGCGTCATCATCGCGGACACCAAATTCGAGTTCGGCACGGCCCCGGGCGGCACGCTGCTCGTGATCGACGAGATCCTCACGCCCGATTCGTCCCGCTTCTGGCCGGCGGACCGCTACCAGCCCGGCAGCAGCCAGCCGAGCTTCGACAAGCAGCCGCTGCGCGACTATCTGGCGGAGCTGCGGCGCCGCGGCGAGTGGAACGGCGAGGCACCGCCGCCGCCGCTGCCTCCGGACGTGGTCACGGCGACGAGCGAGCGCTACCGCGACGCCTACCGGCGGCTCACAGGAGAGGAATTGAGGATCGCGCGATGAGGGACGCGAGCGAACTCGCGGCTCGGCCCTGCCGCTCGAGATGAGGATCGCGCCCGAAGGGTGGCCGTTCATCGCGATCGCTGGGACGCTGACGCTGGGCGTCACACTGGTGGCCGCGCGCTGGGGCGGCGGGTGGTGGGGGCTCGCCGGTGTGCTGGCGCTCGCGGCCGTCTGGGTGGTGGCGTTCTTTCGCGACCCGCTGCGCCCGGGCCCGCGCGGCGAGCGCTACGTCCTGGCCGCGGCCGAGGGCCAGGTGGTCCAGGTGACCGAAGTGGATGAGCCACTGTACGTCCAGGAGCGCGCGGTGCGCATCTCCGTGTTTCTCTCGGTGTTCGACGTGCACGTGAACCGCTACCCCGTGGCGGGCACGGTCGAGCTGCTGCACTACCACCGCGGCAAGTTCCTCCATGCCGCGAGCGACAAAGCGAGCCTCGACAACGAGCAATCGTCCGTCGGCGTTCGCGGCCCGCACGGCCGGGTGCTGGTGCGGCAGATCGCCGGCCTCGTGGCCCGCCGGATCGTCACCGATGCGCGGCCCGGGGACGCCGTGACGCAGGGCGCCCGGCTCGGCTTGATCCGCTTCGGCTCGCGCACCGACGTCTTCATCCCGCTCTCGGCGCGGCCGCAGGTGCGCGTCAAGCCCGGCGACCGGGTCCAGGTGGGCGGCAGTGTGCTTGCCGAGTACGCATGAGACCGACGGCCTTCCCCATCCGCCGCGTGGTGCTCGTGGTGCCGAGCCTGTTCACGCTGTTCAACCTGTTCTTCGGCATCTGGGCGATCGTGCTGGCGAGCCGCGGCGAGTTCTACCGGGCGGCGTGGTTCATCGTGTTCGCGGGGATTCTCGACACCCTGGACGGCCGCGTGGCGCGGCTGTCCGGCACGGGCACGCGATTCGGCGCCGAGCTCGACAGCCTCGTGGACATGGTGAGCTTCGGCGTGGCGCCCGCGTTTCTGATGTATCAGGTCGAGTTCGCGAACGCCGGCGCCGCCGCGTGGATCTTCTGCTACTTCTACGTCATGGCCGCCGCGATCCGGCTGGCGCGCTTCAACGTCACGCAGGCGGGACGGGCGAAGACCACCTTCATCGGCCTGCCCTCGCCGGCGGCCGGGATGACGCTGGCCACCTTCTACCCGTTCACGCGCACGGAATGGTACGAGGCGCTCCAGGGCCTCCCCTGGCAGCTGCTGCTCACGTTCCTGATGATCGCGCTCACGATCCTCATGGTGAGCAACGTCCACTACCCCACCCTGCCGCGCGCCGGCTTCACCTCGCTCCGCGGGCTCTTGGGCCTCACGGTGATAGTCGTTATCCTGGTATTCGGGATCTGGCAACACGACGTGTTCCTGTTCCCGCTGGGCATCGTGTACGTGACCTATGGCATGGCGCGGGCGGTGCTGCTCGGGTTCTTCGCCGCCCCGGCCGAGGACGAGGAGGCGGAGATTGCCGGCCCCATTGTGATCGACGAGACCGAAGCGCCCCCGACGCCCCGGCGGGTCGGCAGCGGGCCCGCGCCGCGATGAGCGCGTTCCGCGTGGAGATCCGCGTGATGCCGCGAGCCTCGCTCCTCGACCCGCAGGGCCAGGCGGTGCAGCACGCCCTGCACGCGCTCGGCTTCCGCGACGTCACGAACGTCCGCGCCGGGAAGCACGTCGTCGTCGAGCTCGACGCGGCGGACTACGACACGGCCGTCGCGAGCGCCAACGCCATGTGCGACCGCCTGCTCGCCAATCCCGTGACCGAGGACTATCACGTGCGCGTGGAGACGTCCTGATGCGGCGCGTGGCCGTGATCGTGTTCCCGGGCTCGAACTGCGACGCCGACACGCTGGAAGCCGCGCGGGCGGCCGGCTCGGACGCCTATTACGCGTGGCACCGCGACACCGACCTCCGCCAGGCCGACGCCGTCATCCTCCCCGGCGGCTTCAGCTACGGGGACTATCTGCGGTCGGGTGCCATCGCGCGCTTCTCCCCCGTGCTGCGGGCGGTGGCCGAACACGCGCGGGCCGGCGGCCCGGTGCTCGGCATCTGCAACGGCTTCCAGATCCTGTGCGAGGCCGGGCTGCTGCCCGGCGCGCTGATGCGCAACGCCGGCCTCAAGTTCCTGTCACGGCCGGTGCGCGTGCGCGTGGAGACGACCGACACGCCGTTCACCCGTCTGTACGAGCGAGGCGCAGAGCTGATGCTGCCCATCGCGCACGGCGACGGCCGCTACGTGGCCGACCCCGAGACCGCGGCGGTGCTCGAAGCCCATGGCCAGGTCGTGTTGCGCTACGTGGGGGACAATCCCAACGGGTCCACGCACGAGATCGCCGGCGTGTGCAGCGCCGGCCGCAATATCGTGGGCATCATGCCGCACCCGGAGCGCCGCAACGCTCCGCTGCTGGGCGGCCCGGACGGCGCCCGCGTCTTCCTTTCTCTGGAGGCTCGCAATGCGACGCAGCACGCTGGCGATCTGCGCGGTGTTGACGCTCGCCACCTTCGGGTGTGACAAGCTGAAGCTGGCCTGGGAGAAGGCGCGGAGCCTGGCCGGCGCGCCGCCCGCGCCGCCGCCACCGCCGGCCCGTCCCCAGCTCGGCGATACCGGGACGACCGCCGCGCGGGAGCCCGGCCAGGAGCCCGGCCGGCCGCGGCCGCCCCGTCCGCCGGCCTCGCCGCAGGGAACGGCCCTGCTGCGCGATGTCCCATTCGTCTCGGACGACACGGGAACGATCGCGCCGGGCATGAACGAGCGGGAAATCTACGCGCTGTGGGGCCCGCCCGCCGCCGTGCGGCGCGCCGGTGAGCACACTTACCTGTTCTTCCAGAACGGCTGCGAGTATACGTGCGGCACGATGGACGTCGTCACGCTGCAGAACGGACAAGTCGTGGACGCGATCGTCCGCTGGGACGGCCATCGCTACTCCGGGCAGTCGTCCTCTCCGCTGGGACAAATGCCGGTGGCGAACACCGGCGGCGATACGCTCACAATGCCCGCGCCGGCTCCGCCGCCACCTCCGCCTCCACAATGACGCCATGAGCCACGACAAGCCCAGCAAGAACGAAGACGAGTACTTCGCCCGCCGCGACGCGGAACTGCTGCGCCAGCAACGGGAGGCCGCCCAGCAGGCCGCGGCCGCCGCGGAGCGCAAGGCGCATTACATGAAGTGCCCCAAGTGCGGCTACGACCTGATCACCGGACAGTGGGACAGAATCCAGATCGACCAGTGCACGCATTGCCACGGCATCTGGTTCGACGCCGGCGAGGCCGAAACGCTGCTGCGCTCCCCCAATCCGTCGGTCTTCGGGCGGATCCTCGGCGCCCTGGTCCACGGGGTCACGCGAGGAGGGTCCGGGAAGCCGGAGCGGTGACCGCGGCTCCCGAGCTCACGCCCGCCCTCGTGCGGGAGCACAATCTCACCGCCGAGGAGTATGCGCGCATCGAAGCGATGCTGGGACGCGCCCCCACGCTTCCCGAGCTGGGAATCTTCTCCGCCCTGTGGAGCGAGCACTGCTCCTACAAGCACTCCCGGCCCGTGCTGGCCACGTTTCCCACCACGGGCCCCCAGGTCGTCCAGGGACCGGGCGAAAACGCCGGCGTGCTGCGCCTCCCCGATGGCTGGGCCGTCGCCTTCAAGATCGAATCCCACAACCATCCGTCCGCCGTCGAACCCTACCAGGGCGCGGCCACCGGCGTGGGCGGGATCCTGCGCGACGTCTTCACAATGGGCGCCCGCCCCGTCGCGCTGCTCAATAGCCTGCGTTTCGGCCCGCTCGAGGATGCCCGCAACCGCTATCTGTTCGCGGGCGTAGTGCGCGGCGTCGGCGATTACGGCAACTGCGTCGGCGTCCCGACGCTCGGCGGCGAGGTGGACTTCGGACCTCGTTACGCCGGCAACCCGCTGGTCAACGCGATGTGCGTCGGCGTGCTCCGCGAACAGGACCTCATCACGGCGGCGGCGCACGGCGTGGGCAACGTGCTGCTCGCCGTGGGCTCCCGCACGGGCCGCGACGGCATCCACGGCGCGTCGTTCGCCTCCGAGGAGCTCACCCACGAGAGCGAGCAGCGCCGGCCGCAAGTGCAGGTCGGTGACCCGTTCACCGAGAAGCTGCTGCTCGAGGCGAGCCTCGAGCTGATCGCGTCCGGCCACATCGTCGCGATCCAGGACATGGGCGCCGCCGGCCTCACCTCGTCGTCCGCCGAGATGGCCGCGCGCGGCGGCGTGGGCGTGGAGATCGATCTTTCCAAGGTCCCGACGCGCGAGCCCGACATGACGCCCTACGAGATTCTGCTCTCGGAATCGCAGGAGCGCATGCTGGTCGTCGCGCAGGCGGATCGCGTCCGCGAAATCCAGGCGATCACGGCCAAGTGGGAGCTCGAGGCCACGCCGATCGGCCGCGTCACCGATGACGGGATGTACCGCTGCACCTGGCAGGGCGAGGTCGTCGTCGAGATCCCGGGCAAGCGGCTGGTCGAGGACTGCCCCGTCTATCACCCCGAAGCCACGGAAGACCCACGAATCGCCGCGCTGCGGGCGCAGTCCCCGACACCCGACAGCAGGCACCCGACACCGGCTGAAACCCTGCTGACTCTGCTCGACCATCCACCCATCGCGTCCAAACGCTGGGTGTTCGAGCAGTACGACTCCACCGTGCAGGCCGGGACCGTGGTCGCGCCGGGCGGCGATGCGGGCGTATTGCGGGTGCGCGGCACCGACTTCGCGCTCGCCGTCACGACCGACTGTAACAGCCGCTACGTGCGGCTCGATCCCTACGAAGGCGGCAAGGCGGCGGTCGCCGAGGCGGCGCGCAACGTCGCGTGCGCGGGTGCGCGGCCGCTCGGCATCACCGACTGCCTCAACTTCGGCAGCCCGGAGCGGCCGGAGGTCTTTTTCCAGTTCCGCGAAGCGTGCCGCGGCATCGCCGATGCCTGTCGCGCGCTCGACACGCCGGTCACCGGCGGCAACGTGTCCTTCTACAACGAGAGCCCGACGGGCGCGGTCGATCCGACCCCCGTGGTCGGCATGGTCGGCCTGCTGGCCCGCGCCGACCACGCCGTGCCCAGCCACGCCCGTGTGCCCGGCGACGCGGTGGTGATCCTTGGCGATACGCGCCTCGAGCTGGGCGGATCGGCGCTCTGGGAGGCGTGCCACGACTTCGTGGGCGGTGCGCCGCCGGTCGTCGATCTCGACGCGGAACGCCGTCTCATCGACCTGCTCGTCGCTGGCGCGGAGCACGGCGTGTTCCGCTCCGCCCACGATTGCTCGCAGGGCGGTCTGGGTGTGGCACTGGCCGAAATCGCGATGGGTGGACCGTACGCGACCGCCGGTTTCGGCCTCGCCGTCGATTTGACCGCGCACAGCGTACCGCTCACCGCGCACGAGTTGTTGTTTTCCGAGAGCCACGCCCGCGCCGTGATCACCTGCGATCCCGACATGGTGCAGGAGGTCGAGCGCCTGGCGCGGCATCACGGCGTCCCGTGCTACCAGGCGGGCGCAGTGGGCGCGTCTGATGGGGCGTTCCGCGTCGTGTTGCGCGACGCGCGCATCGAGGAGCCCGTAAGCCGCCTGCGAGACGTATATTTCAGCGCTATTCCTCGCAGCATGGGGGACTGACAGCAGAATGTGCGGTATCATCGGCGTTTCCGGCATTCCCGCGGCGGCCCGTGTCGCCTACCTGGGCCTCTACAGCCTGCAGCACCGGGGCCAGGAGTCCGCAGGTATCGTCGCGGTGGACCAGACGTGCCAGGCACGGGTCCACCGGGGCATGGGGCTCGTCTCGGACGTCTTCGCCGAGCAGGTCCTGACCGGGCTGCCCGGCGACGTCGCGATCGGACACACGCGCTACTCCACGGCAGGCTCCTCGGTGCTCGCCAACGCGCAACCGATCCTCGCCGGCTACCGCGAAGGCCCCCTCGCGCTCGCCCATAACGGCAACCTGACCAACGCCGAGCAGCTCCGGGCGGATCTCGTCACCAAGGGATCGATCTTCCAGACTACGTCGGACAGCGAGGTGCTGATCCACCTGATCGCGCGCTCCGAGGCGCGCGAGCTCGAGGATCAGTTGCTCGACGCGCTGGAGCGCGTGGAGGGAGCGTACGCCCTGGTCGTGACGATCGGCCGCACGCTGTACGCGATCATGGACCCGCGCGGGTTTCGCCCGCTGTGGCTGGGCCGGCTGGGCGCGGGCCACGTGGTCGCGTCGGAGACGTGCGCGCTCGATCTCATCGGGGCGACGCCGCTGCGGGAGATCGCGCCGGGCGAGTTCCTGCGCATCCAGGGCGCGGAGGTGGATCGGCTGCCCTCGCTGGCGGCGAAGCCGCCGCGCCGCTGCATCTTCGAGCTGGTGTACTTCTCGCGGCCCGACAGCACGATCTTCGGCCGGTCCGTGGACCGCGTGCGTCGCGCGCTGGGGCGCGAGCTGGCTCGCGAGCACCCCGCCGCCGGCGCCGACTGTGTGTTCTCCGTGCCCGACTCGTCGAACGCGATGGCGCTGGGGTACGCGGAAGAGTCCGGCCTCAAGCTGGAGCACGCGCTGATCCGCAACCACTACGTCGGTCGCACGTTCATCAACCCCACGCAGGACGCGCGCAACGCCAAGGTCAAGATCAAGTTCAACCCGGTGCGCGAGGTGCTCCAGGGCAAGAAGGTCGTCGTCGTGGACGACTCCCTCGTCCGCGGGACCACCAGCCGCGAGCTGGTCCAGATGATCCGGCAGGCGGGCGCCGCAGAGGTGCATTTCCGGGTCGCCTCCGCGCCGATCACCGGGCCGTGCTACTACGGGATCGACACGCCGACCCGCGGCGAGTTGATCGCCGCGACGCATGCGCTCGAGGAGATCCGCCGCCATCTCGGCGTGGAGTCGCTGGGCTATCTGTCGCTCGAGGGCATGCGGCGCGCCGCGGGGGGAAATACGACCGAATTCTGTGATGCGTGCTTCTCGGGTAACTACCCGACCGCCGTGCCGGAGGACAATCGGGCCCGGCGTGCGGTGCCCGTATACGCGATTGTGGTGTAGTCTGACACCCGACACCTGACACCCCGGCACCAGCCGATGCCTTCCGTCGAACGCCACGTCTACTTCTTCGGCAATGGCCGGGCCGACGGCAGCGCCGCGATGCGCGACATCCTCGGCGGCAAAGGCGCGGGGCTTGCCGAAATGGCGAATCTCGGGCTCCCCGTCCCCCCCGGCTTCACCATCTCGGCCCGGCTGTGCATCGCGTATCTCGAGCATGGCACCTTTCCGCCGGCCCTGCGGGACGAAGTCGACAGGCATCTGAAGCAGCTCGAACGGGCGACGAAGAAGAAATTCGGCGATCCCGATAATCCGCTGCTCGTCTCGGTGCGATCGGGCGCGGCCGTGTCGATGCCCGGCATGATGGAAACCATCCTGAACCTGGGGCTCAACGACCAGACGGTCCGGGGTCTCGTCGCGCAATCGCACAATCCCCGTTTTGCCTACGACTCCTACCGCCGCTTCGTGCAGATGTACGGCGATGTCGTGTTCGATCTCGGCAAGGAGCCGTTCGAGGAGGTGCTCGCGGCGGCAAGGTCGCGGCGCAAGGTGAAGCGCGACATCGACCTGCCGGCGGGCGATCTGGAAGTCCTGGTGCGGGAGTTCAAGGCGATCATCCAGGCGCGCGCCGGCCGGCCGTTCCCCGAGCAGCCCCTGGAGCAGCTGTGGGGTGCGATCGAGGCGGTGTTCAAGAGCTGGCACACGCGCCGCGCGGCCGATTACCGCCGCGTGCACGGCATTCCCGACACGCTCGGCACCGCGGTGAACATCGTCGCCATGGTCTACGGCAACATGGGCGACGACTGCGGGACGGGCGTCGCGTTCACGCGGGACTGCCGGACGGGCGAGCGCGTGCTGAACGGCGACGTACTGATGAACGCGCAGGGCGAGGACGTCGTGTCCGGGGCGCGCACCCCGGAGCCACTCGCGAAAATGCAGCGCGGCAAGTTCGCCAGGGTATATCGCGATCTCGAGCGGCTCGCCGAGAAGCTCGAACGGCATTTCAAGGACGTGCAGGACATCGAGTTCACGTTCGAGCACGGCACCCTGTACATGCTGCAGACCCGCCGTGCCCAGCGCACCGGAATGGCGGCGGTGCGCATCGCGGTCGAGATGGTGGGCGAGGGGTTGATCAGCGAAGAGGACGCGCTGCAGCGGGTGCCGCCGCAGGACCTCGACCAGTTGTTCCACCCCATGGTCGACCCCCGGGCCCGCGTCGTCGTGCTCGCCAAGGGGCTCCCCGCCTCCCCCGGCGCGGCGACGGGCGAAGCCGTCTTCGACGCCGACGAGGCGGACGTGCTGCGCAAGAAGGGCCACGATGTGATTCTGGTGCGCCCCGAAACATCACCGGAGGACTTCCACGGGATCGTGGCGGCGCGAGCCGTGCTCACCGCGCGCGGGGGGATGACGAGCCACGCCGCCATCGTCGCCCGCGGCATGGGCAAGACGTGCGTCGTGGGCGCCAAGGACCTCGAGGTCGATCCGCCGGCGGGCCGCTTCCGCGTCAACGGCCGCGTCGTGAAACGTGGGCAGATCATCACCGTGGACGGCACCACCGGCCGCGTCCTGCTCGGCGCCGCGAAGCTCGTCACCCCCAAGGTGGGGACGCATTTCGCGCGGCTGATGGGGTGGGCGGACGCCCGGCGGCGGCTGCGCGTGCGGGCCAACGCCGACATCCCCGCCGACGCGCGGCGTGCCCGGGAATTCGGCGCCGAAGGCATCGGGCTGTGCCGCACGGAGCACATGTTCTTCGAGGGCGCCCGGATTACGCTGATGCGCGAAATGATCGTGGCGACCGACGAAGCGGGCCGCCGCCGCGCCCTGACGAAGCTGTTGCCCATCCAGCGCAAGGACTTCGAGGGCATCTTCGAGGTCATGGACGGCCTGCCGGTCACCATCCGGCTGCTCGATCCACCGCTGCATGAGTTCCTGCCGCACACCAAGCCGGAGATCGCGAGCCTGGCGAAGCACCTCAAGGTCCCGGCCGCGCAGCTCGAACGCCTGATCCAGTCGCTCGTCGAGGCGAACCCGATGCTCGGGCACCGCGGCTGCCGGCTGGGGATCACCTATCCCGAGATCACCGAGATGCAGGCGCGGGCGATCTTCGAGGCCGCCTGCCACGTGGTGGGGTGCGGCAAGAAGGTCAATGTCGAGGTGATGGTGCCGCTCGTCGCCGACGTCCGCGAGTTCGTGCATCAGGCGGACATCATCCGGCGTGTGTCGGAAGACGTGTTCAACGCGGAAGGCCGGGCGGTGCCCTATGTCGTCGGTACAATGATCGAGCTACCGCGCGCCGCGCTCACCGCCGACGCGATCGCGAAAGACGCAGAGTTCTTCTCGTTCGGGACGAACGACCTCACCCAGACGACGTTCGGGCTGTCGCGCGACGACGCCGGCCGGTTCCTGCCGCTGTACGTCGAGCGGGGCCTGCTGCTGGACGATCCCTTTCAGTCCCTCGACCAGGGCGGCGTAGGGAAGCTCGTGGAAATGGCGGTACGCCTGGGCCGCGGCACGCGCCGCGACCTGAAGGTGGGCATCTGCGGCGAGCACGGCGGCGACCCGCCGTCGGTGAAGTTCTGCCACCGGGTGGGAATGAACTACGTGTCGTGCTCGCCGTTCCGGGTGCCGATCGCCCGCCTCGCCGCCGCGCAGGCCGCGCTCGAGGAGGCGGGAGTGGTGAATCGCACCAAGGCTACTGTCTAGTCGCCAGCGAAACGAACAGCAGCGGCACCATCGTCACGAGCAGGCCAATGACATAGGCGACGGTCGTGACCACGATCGACCCGGCGCGCGATGTGCCGTGCGTGACTCCTATCCCCGTCCCCACCAGCCACACGCCCCACACCGAGAACGGATTGATGCCGTTCAGCACGCCACCGACATAGAGCCCGGCACCCGGGGCCAGCAGATCGAGGCCCAGTGGCGCGCGCACATCCACGAACGACGTGATCTCGGCCGTACCACGCACCAGCAGCACGGCGATCGTGACCGCGCTGAAGACGATGTACGAGATATACGAATAGGCGAGGACGCTCATCAGCGTCGTGAAGCGGGCCTGCGTGCCCAACAGCGAGACGCCGATCCACAGCAACCCGGCACCCGCGACGAAGGCGACGTATGCGAACAACGGCACGAAGGCCAGGCCTAAGAGAGAGCCGCCGCTTGGCACGCTGGCCGCCTGGTCCGGCGGGAGCGTCGCTCGAAACGCCTCCGTAGCCGCGGCCTGATAGGGCCGCATCAGGTAGGTCGTGACGACCAGCAGAACGGAGATGACGATCCACGGCGCGAGCACCCTGGCGCGGTCGCGAATCCGTGCGAATACCGCCGCCGGCTCGTGCACGATGTTGAAGACGTCGAGCGCGTCGCTCCAGAAAGCGCTGGTGGGTTTTGTCTCCTGGGCCGTCGCGTCCATGATGCCTCCGGAGAGTTGGGGCGGGCCGAATATAGGGCGGGAAACGAGAAACGGGAAACGTGATCCCGTTTCCCGTTGACGCCTCGCGGGTGAGAGCAGCGGGTCGGCTACCGGCGGAGCCGGAACCCGATCGGCCTCGTGGTCCGTGCCGTCAGGGGGCGGCCGTTCAGCTTGAAGTCGATGGGAAGATTCACGAGAACGCGCACGGCGCGGCCGTGCACGCGGGCGGGCCGGAACAGCGCGCCGAGCACGAAGTTCCTCGCCGACTGATCGAATCCGGGATGGGGACTCTGCAACACCTTGACGGATCGCGGCTCCGCGCGGCCGGTGGTATCGATGATCGCCTGCACGATCACCCGGCCTTCGACGCCCGCCTTCCGCAACAGGTCGGGATACTGCGGCTGCCGCCCCGCAAGAAACTGCGGCCGCTCTTCCACAACCGACTCCATGAACACCTCGTCGCGGATCGGCACAATGCCCGTCCCGATGCCACCCTCGACCCCGGCGCCCGTCAAATCCACGCGCGAGGTGGTCGGCGCGGCGGGCCGGGGTGTTTCGCACGCGCCCACGACCACTCCAACCGCAACACTGATGGCCGCGACTGCTCCCACCCACCGCCATCGCGGCAGTCCGCGGATCAGACGACGAAGGCGGACTTCCAGGAACGACGCCGGTTCACCCAATGCCGCAGCGCCCACCAGCTGCGGCGAGCGGCGCCGTCCGGCCTGAAGCAACAGCTGCCCATAGGCGACCGGCGAGCGCCCCTCAGCCAGCACCCGCGCGTCGCAATCGATCTCCACCGCCAGGCGCAAGCGCCGCCACTGCCACCACAGCGCGAGGTTCCACGGCGCCAGGAACACGAGGAGGAAGGCAAGGGCGAGCAGCGCCGGATCAGCCGCGCGCACGTGCTGTTGCTCGTGCGTCAGCATGAGCTCCCGGTCGGACGGCGGCAGAAGCAGCGCCCATTCCGGCAGGACGAGATGCGGAGTCCAAACGCCGACTACTGCCGGGCCGACGTTTTCAGAAATCAGCACCGATCGACCGTCGATCGTTGCGGAACGCCAGTGACGGCAGATCACTGCGAGTCGCCGGGCGGCGACTGTCAGTGCAGCAAGAATCGCGAGCGAGGCGAGTCCCCAGCTCCAGCGGAGCGGCGTATCCAGATCGGTGAGCGTGAGTCGAGACGATTCGCGGGCGATGCTGGAGGGTGAGATCGTAGGAGACTCCAGCGCGGCGATCGGGACGGTAACCGTCGCGACCGCATCCGGCCGAACCCAGGCGGCGGCCGGGACGAGATACGAACCCACCAGCGCGACGATCCAGGCCCAGCGCGTCGGCCGCCCGGCGAAGTGCAACCCCCGTTCGAGCGCATATCCCACTACCACGAACGCCAAGCCAATGCCCATGCAATACACCATCCAGGCGGCGATCACTTGGCACCTCCCGTGAGCCGCGCCTCGAGCAGCTTGCGCAGCCGGCGCAGCTCGTCATCGCTGAGGTTCTTGTCGGACACGAGATGCGTCATCAAGAGCTCGGGCGAGCCTTGAAACACCTTGTCGAGGAGGCGGCGCAACGCATTGCGTCCGGCGGTTGCGCGCTGCACCAGCGGATGGTAGCGGTGGGCCCGGCCCTCCCCCGTGTGCCCCACGGAGCCCTTCTGCTCGAGCGTGCGCAGCACAGTGAGCACGGTGGTGTACGCGAGCTTGTCCGCCAGCCGCTGCCGCACCTCGGTGACCGTAGCCGTCTCGAGATCCCACAGCACGCTCATGACGTCCAGCTCGCGATCGGTGAAGGCAATCCGCATCGGCCCCCTCTACTACTACCGTTATAGTAGTTATACCCGAGAGGTCCCGATCTGTCAACTAGTCTTCTAGTAGCCGGGAAACGCGCAACGGGAAACGGGATACGCGGTCGCGTTTCCCGTTTCCCGTTGTGTGTAGTGGAGGCGCGGGGAATCGAACCCCACCGAACCACGAACAGCAAAACACGCCATGCGCAGGATGCACAGTTTCAAGCACATAGCCGAACCTCAACCCGGCTCGCGTGTGCATTCCGTGCATGGTTTGCATCGGGTAAGGCACAGATAAGGCACAGCACGACGGAACGCGCACGCGCGCGGGGCCGGGGGACAGTCGGGGGACAGTCAGCGCGGCAGTGCGGCACAGGCAGCCGACGCCCACGCCGCGTAGATTCACGGCGCGATGCCAACGCCTCGGCGCAGGCGCGACGCGACGCAAGCAATCCTGTTGGGTGTGGGGCTGCTGCTCCTGCCGCCGCTGCTGTCGTGGCTCACCCACGGCTGGCCGCGACTCGGGCGGCGCGTGTTCGTGGCAATGATCCTGGAATACCCGTACGTCCTGTATGGGCTCGGCGTGCTCCTCATCCTTCTGGGCGTGAGCCTCCTACTCGACTTCCGCAGCAAGACGTAACGCGCGAAGCGGCCTCCCTCAGTCGTCACCCGGTCGCGCCGGTGACCGCGGCGCCTTGCGGACACCTCGCGTGACAGAGATCCGCGCCGTGCGGACCTGCACGCGGCTCACCCTGAAAGGCCGGCCGTGCCGACGGTGGGCGCTCCGCGGCGCGCCCTGGTGCAACCTCCACACACCGCTCCGGGAGCCGGTCCTGTGCGTGGGGGGCCCGTGGGACGGGGACCCCGCCGACGTGCCCGACCGGCCCGACCGCTGCGACTCACCCGATCCCGCCGCCGTGTGGCAGCTCTGGTACGTGGCGCCCGAGGTCTTTTGCGCCTCGCCATGGCCGCGCGAGCAGCTCGCCGACCTCGACATCGTGGGATCGTACAGATTGGTGCGCGAGGGTGATGCGTTCGCGTTCGTTTGGGAGCGCGAGCGCGCCCCCGACGTACCGCGCGAGACGCCCATCCCCCGAGCGCCAGGAGAATCCGCATGACGCACCTGCACGCACCGCTCCAGCCTCGCAGCGCCGCGCACGGCGGCCCGCCGCCACACGCCCTCCCGGCGATGCTTGCCACGGTCCCGGATGCCTGCCCCGCGTTCCCGGAACTCGCCTCCGGCCTCCGAGCTTCCCTCGGGCCTCCCTCGCGCGCCACGCGCGCGGTCAGATAGCCCATGCCTCGGCTCTGCACGGTGTGCACGCACCCGGACCGGGCCACGATCGACGAGGCCCTCGTTGCCCGTCGCGATTCGTTGCGCGACATAGCGCGACAGCACGGCCTCAAAAAGGACGCCGTAGACCGCCACCGCCGCGAGCACGTGCCAGATCACGTCGCCAAGGCGCAGGAGGCCAAGGAAGTCGCATCAGCGAGTGACCTGCTGGCGCAGATGCAGGCGCTCCAGACCAAGACTCTCGAGATTCTCGAAGCCGCCAAGGACCCACGCACGGCCCTCGCTGCGGTCCACCAGGCGCGCGGGAATCTCGAGTTGCTCGCCGAAATGATCGGCACCCTCGCGCACCAGCCGACGATTCAGATAGCCGTGGTCGAGCTCCCGATGCTCAACGAGCGGCGGCTCGGACCGCCCGATGCCTCCTAACCGCGAAACCCTCTGGCATCCTCACCCAGGGCCGCAGACCGCGTTCCTGGCTGCAGCCGAGTTCGAGGCCCTCTATGGCGGCGCCGCGGGCGGTGGGAAGTCCGACGCGTTGCTGTTCGGTGGGCTGCGCCAGATCCGTTCGCCGCATTATCGGGCGCTTTTGCTGCGTCAGTCCTTCCCCGAGCTTCGCGAGCTCATGGACCGCGCCGCGGACATCTTCCCGCGACTAGGGGGCGAGTGGAACGAGCGCGACAAGCGGTGGCGCTTTGCGTCCGGTGGGACGTACGAGTTTGGCTACTGCCAGAGCTTCACGGACGTGCAGCGCTACCAGGGCCAGGAGTTCAGCTACATCGGGTTCGACGAGCTGGGCAACATCGCCGATCCCCGGATCTGGACGTTTCTGACCTCCCGGTGCCGGCCCAAGCACCCCTCACTGATCCCGATGATGCGCGCCAGCGCGAACCCCGGCGGCCCCGGGCATGGGTGGCTCAAGCGAAGGTTCATCGACGCCACGGACCGCGGGCGTCGCGTGCACGCCGATCCTGAGACCGGCCTGACGCGCCGGTTCGTGCCCGCCCGAGTGACGGATAACCCCACGATCTTGACCAACAACCCGGCGTATGTCGCGCAGCTCCGTGGCCTGCCCGAGATGCTGCGCCGGCAGCTCCTCGATGGTGACTGGAGCGCCGGAACCGGCCTGGCGCTCTCGGAGCTCGATCGCGCGGTGCACCTCTGCAATGTGTTCGAGCCGCCGGCGCACTGGACTCGGTTCGGCGCTTTCGATTGGGGCTACGCGCACCCGTGGGTGTTCGTGCACGCTGGCGTGGACGGCGACGGCAACGTGGTTGTGTGCGACACGGTCCGCGGTCGTCGCCACCTGCCGTGGGAGATCGCCGAGCGGATCCGCGATCGCTGCCCGGTGGACCGGCTGGGCTACATCGTCGCGGGGCATGACTGCTGGGCGGAAGTACGGGCACGCGGGGAGGACACGCCAAGTATCGCGGAGCAGTTCGCGGAGTGCGGGATCCATCTCAGCGAGGCGAACATCGATCGCCGGCACGGGCTCAACAACTTGCGACATGAGCTCGCCTGGCGCGGGCGGGGACCGAACGGCACCGATGCGCTGCCGCGGCTCACCTTCATGCGGACCGAAGGCAACCTGTGGCTGTTCGATCAGCTCGAGACGATCGTGTGCGATCCGGGCGACCCGGAGGACGTGCTCAAGCAGAACGCGAACCCGGACACCGGCGAAGGGGGCGACGACGGGTACGACTGCCTGCGGTACGCGATCGCGAGCCGGCCGATGCGGGCCGGTCCTCCACGCGACGACGAGCCGCTGACTTGGCAGGAGATGTTGAAGCTGGAGTACGAGCGGACCCACCGGAGCAAGCCGCGCTGGCCGCCGAGCCAGCGCAATATCGAATTTGGTGTTGACTAACGACGCTCTCGCAGAATCTCTCCTTAGTGAAAGGACAACTAGCATCGCGTATTTGAAGAAGAAAGACGCGCAATACTTCAGACGCTCTCGAAGAGGCGCCGCTTATAGCGCGTTCCGCAGACGGTGCAGCTGGCTTTCTTTTCCCCCATGCTGACCAGCACCCACACGATCAGCCAGAGACCGGCCGTGAACACGCTCAACAGCAGGTGAAGGATGTGGTTTGGGCGCTGGACGAGATGGAGGGTCGGTTTCCCGCAGCTCTTGCAGTTCAACATCTTCTGGTCGGTCGACATGGCGTCTCTACTCCGGCGTGGTAGCCAAACGAGAAAGGCTCCTCACGATAATGGCGGTCTACGTGGCTTCGTTAGAGGCGGCCAGCGTTCCATCCTTCTTGAGAGCATTACGAAGGGGGCGCCGCTTCACAGAAAGCTGCGGCGCCAAGCTGAAATGTGGGATTGAATGACGGCGATGCGCTTGCATTGGGTCTCCCCTGGTCGAGACGTTGTGGATTGCCGCCGTGTCTCTCGATTCTTCTGTAACGTGCGAGCAAGTTGGGACGGGCGATAGTCGGAGTCGCCTAGGTGTCGCCCCCGCGGAGGACCGCGTAAAGAAGGCGGTTGATAGACTCTCGCTGACCATGCGAGCGATAAGGCGGCGTACCCCGCACGCACGGCAAGCGGTAGTCTTTTGTGGGGAGGTCTACGGGCCTAGTCATTGCCGGCTAGCACCAGCGGAATCCGGGACGCAGATGCCTGCAACGCAGTCG
The DNA here is from genome assembly GCA_050733275.1 of Gemmatimonadales bacterium. GTDB lineage: Bacteria > Gemmatimonadota > Gemmatimonadetes > Gemmatimonadales > GWC2-71-9 > 20CM-2-65-7. The sequence continues at coordinate 7,529 of JBOHSP010000345.1, read as the reverse complement.
ACCGCGGGGCGTGGCGTGAACCGGCAGTCCGAAACAAGACCTGACCTTCGATTCAGACCCGACTGAAAGACGGTGTACTCCCTGACCGCTGCCGCCAGGCGTGCGGTATCCGTGGTCGCTCTCGAGTAGACTAGGTAAGACCACGGCCCACCGCACGGCTTCGCACCGAAGGGCATCGTGCCACACTGAGCTCGGTTTTCACACCTGGGAGTTCCAATCTCGCGCGTCACCGCTTCTCGTAGCTCGCGCAGACGCGTCGTATCGGCCAGCGACTCATCGCCAGGTTGTGGTGTTCGACTCCCCCGATGACACCCACTCATCACTCCGAACGCGAAGATGCTCAGCAGCACTGGCAATACGCCTAGCCACATTTCAGCTCCCCGACCGCCCCTGCAAAACGTAGTTACCTCCTCTATAGCCCGTGACTGCGATGTAGTACGTCCCAGCAGATAGTGTGGCTGTAATGCGGGAGCACAGATTTAGGCCCGCGAAATTGATGTCATCATTGGATGTGATGAGCGTGCCGTTCACGTCGTAGAGCCCCAAGACTGTGTCTTCGTCCAAGGCGAAGCCGCAAGCACCGATATAGCCGCTGGTCTCGAAGGTGTATTGCCCCGTTTGGGGGATGAGGACGCGGAAGGCATCCAGATCGGTCGAGGGGTCGCTGATAACGCCGACCACATACCCACCAACTGGCAACGGGTCAGCATTTGCTGTCGTATTGTTCGGTTCCACCTCGATGGGCAACGCGATCGAAAACGGAGCTGGGTACGTACCGGCGCCCGCCACAGTTACGGTGGTCGGCGTAGACGTGCCGCCAAACGCACCCCAACGACGAGCGATCTGGCCGGGATCCGGGACGCCGATGGTCTGGTCTCCATTCTCGTCCTCGCCCGCAAAAACTTGGTAACTCCCGTCTGCCAGCCCCGAGAACGCGTACGAGCCGTTCCCCGCAACGGGAGCCGTCTGCACGAGGGCGCCGGTGGTTGCGTTGTACAGCCTGGCGTACGAGTTCCGCGTCGGGGAGAAGGACTGAGTCAGACTGTTGCGGGCGTTTACGATGCCTGCGCCGTACAGATTGTCCGGTCCGGCCACACCAAGGTCAAAAGCAAAGTTCCTGAGCCTCGCACGGAGCTGGTCTCCCGTTAAAGACAGGTTTTGAGCGAGCAACAATGCTGCAATTCCTGCAACGTGTGGTGCCGCCATTGAGGTACCATTCCACACCGAGCCGTCGTAAATCGCGGTGTTAGTCTGAAAGTTCCACGCCGTCGACATAACTCCGAATGAACCGTCACCGTCGACGAGGTCCCCCCCCGGGGCGGCAACCCCATTCGGCCCCGCGTAATTTGAATAACTCGCCAGATTGAAGTCAGGCCCGATCGCAGAAACTGAGAGGACCTCTGGAAACGCGGCTGGATAGGCTGGGCTCGTCAATCCGTCGTTGCCCGCGGCAGCAATGAGGAAGACACCTGCATTCTTGGCTGACACCACCGCGAGCGACTCCGCCATGCTGCCTCCGGCGCTCCCGAGACTGAGATTGATTATCCGGGCGGCGCTGCTCGCTTGAATCGGCGGTCCACCGGCGCCCGTATCAACCGGAAGACCGGCCGCGTAGAGAATTCCATTTATGACATCGGCGTCAGTACCGGCCCCGGTCGTGCCGAGGACACGGACCGGTCTAAGGCGCACGGTCCAGTTGACTCCCGTTACTCCTGAACCGTCATTCCCCACTGCCCCTATGGTGCCCGCCACGTGGAGGCCGTGCGCGCCAGAACTAGAAAGACCTGTCGCACAATTATTGATCGGGTCCATCTCATAGGCGGCCGGGATGGTGGGATCAGGATCATATCCGGTGCCGTCTCCAGCATTTGAAACGAATCCTCCGCCACACGCTGGCACCGCAAGGTCGGACACGAAATCGTACCCGTCATTTGTCAGGTTCCCGGCTACACCAGGATGATCGAACCGAATTCCTTGATCGACGACTGCGACGAGCACGGATGCACTCCCGGTTGTAATGCTCCACGCGGAAGGCAGGTCAATCGCCCCATAGTGCCATGCTTGCAGCGGGTACACGGGATCATTCGGCAAGATCGCCGCCGTGATTCTGGTCGAGGATACGGGTTGGTTTTTCCCATTCTGAACCCCGTAGTCGTCCGAGTAAACGAGCCCATTACGCTCGACCGCCAGCACGGTTGGGTCTGACCGCAGCAGGCTCATCACGTCCTGCACACGGGTCGTATCTGCCACGCGAATCCGGGCGGTGAGAATTGTCGGAATGACACCTGCAACCTCGAAGGCATTCGCGGCAACAGACTCGCGGAGACGCGCACGAATGGTTGCTCCGAGGGTGCGCGCGGTCGTCGCCGAGCGAAGCGCTGCCGACCCGACCGATGGGACCGCGAGAGCCGATGACCGGTAGGTGACCAGCACCTCGCCAGGCACATATTGGGGCCGTCGCGGCACTCTTCGGACGGTCGACAGTCCGGTCGCCATGCTCCTGCTACGGATCGCCTTCGTCCGTGCCGGGGGTGAAAGCGCGAGACCCGGCATGCTGTTGTTTTGGAGACCAGCTGATTGACTGCGTTGCGAGAGGAGGGGCGGCGACAGAAAACCTGAAGCCACGGTAATCGTCCCGCTGATCGTCCCATTCGGCGAACCTGTAGCTGTGAATCCCACGGGTGAGCCGGTGAGACCATTGCTCGTGGCTGTCGTCGTTTGCGTGCCTGCTGTTGGGCCCAGGGTGCGAGTAGCCGTCGCCACGCCGCTTGTATCGGTTGCACTTTGGGGCGGTGAGATTGAACCGCCACCTGATGTCACCGCCCAGTCCACGGCGACCCCCGATACCGTGTTCCCGAACGCGTCCGACGCGCGCACAGAATGGGCCACGGGAAGAGTGGTGCCCGCGGGAGCGCTCTGATTGTCTCCACCGGCGAGCGCGAGTTGCGCGGCAGGTCCCGGTCGCGCGTTCGCCGTGAAAGTGACGAGTGTACCGGTGAGCCCCGCAATCGTCGCCGTCACAGTGTCCTTGCCCGAGCCCGCAGTCTTGCCGAGCACCGGCGTGGCGGATGCGTGACCGGCGGTGTCTGTAACGGAGGTGGGATTCACTGTGCCCCCTCCTCCAGTGAACGACCAAGTCACGGTGGCGCCAGAGATGGGGTTGGCATGTGCATCCCTCACGAGGACGACAAGCGGATTCGGGAGTACAGAATCCACGCGTCCTGTCTGGTTGTCGCCCGATACCAACACGAGCTGCGCGGCCGGACCGGCACTTGCACTCGCAGTGAAGGTCACCGGAGAACCTGTTACTCCGCCAAGGCTGGCCGTCGCGACGTTGTTGTTCGAGCCGGCTGCCGGGCCCGCAGTCCAGGTCACCTGAGCCTGACCCTGGGCATCGGTCGGCGTGGAGCCGCTGCTAACGTTTCCGCCTCCAGCCGTAACGGCCCAACTGACGCTCACACCACCCACTCCCCCGCCTGCGTTACTTGTGACCCTAACGACGAGCGGCTGCGGCAGGACCTGCCCCGCCGTCCCCGTCTGACTGTTGCCAGAGACCAAAGCGATCGCTGAAGGCACCGGGGGAGGCGGAGGCGGCGACGTCCCGTCTTTGCCTCCACACGCGGCGGCTGCGGCAGATACAGTAATGAGGGCGAGCCACCTGGCGGGACGATTTGGCATACCCTTCCTCCTAGGCGCACGGGTCTGGCATGACGGTTAGGGCACCTAACGTAGCGCGAGGATGTGACATTCTTGCCGGGACCCCGACGGCTCATGGAAGCAGTCGCGCGCCGTGACGGCACCTAACATGGAGCATGACTCTGGAGGTGTTAAGGGCGTTTTTGCGGCAGGGAGGGGCGAATTTGCGGCGCGCCTCGAAATTTGCGTGTTGCTCGCCTCTGGGTTAGAGCTCTGACGGCGCCAGTTAGCATCCGATTCGCCCAACAGCCCTTGCAGCTCCGAGCGTTAGCGCACCCGCGCGAGGTTCTCGGTACCTAACCGACGGGCCCAACTGCCTAATCGTCTGCCTGTCGGTTAGGTGGTGAGTTAGGGGGTGCCTCGGCGTCGAGTCGCCGCTTCCGCGCCCGCAGAGGATTCTTCATCCTGTCGGGGCGAGATACGCCCAGCGCCGGCGGGGTCTTTCGAGTCGCTGTCCCCCACTGTCCCCCCGGCGCGCCGCCGTTTCGGCTACTCGGCTAGTTCGAGTGTACCGCGGAACACGCCTGGCGAACGCGAGCCGTATCGTCCGGGATATAGATGGCGACCGCCTTCCCCTTCCGATTGGCGCTAGTCCCGAGAAGTGCTTGGGCGACTTTGGCTCCCGTTCCGGCGTCGCGCGTCTCGCTGAGGATGAGGCCGTTGGCGCCGAGGCTCGCGGCTTTCTTGCGCTGCGAGTTGATCATACCGCTTTCAGACGTCATGTCGGTGTCGCCAGATGAATTGAGCAAGGCGACTTCGGTGTATGGTTTCCCGACCTTATCGGCGCTTGTGAAGACCACCACGGCGTCGGGACACACCGCCTGAGCACGGACCGTGGGGTCCAGGATAGTCGCCTTGGTGCTCACGCACGCCACGGCGACGGCGGCGGCCACGCCACAGATGGCAGCAAAGCCCAGTACTTTCCTTCTCATAGCTCCTCCTCTAGCCCTGAATAGAACGGTGACGGACGGTTGGGCGCCCGAACAACATTGCTGCATGGTGTCACACGCGAAAGGGCGATTTTGCTGCACTTGGGGGTGGACTTGCGGCATGGCTGATCTTCGGCTGAAGCGCCGGCTCGGCGAAGGCGCGAGCAGTCTGTCTGCCCCGTACGGCACACTTGAGGCACACCGACACCGAAGTACCTACCGCCGCAACGACTTAGAGCTAGGCACGGGATATGGCACCCCGCGACCCCCCGGCTGTCCCACCGTCAACTCCCGCCGCGAGCTGCTCACGACCTGCTCGACCGCCGCGTTCTTCAGTCGCCTGGCGAATGCGAGCGCCGTCCGTTGCGAGCTTCATCCAGGTACCTTGTGCGCCCGCAGGGCGGCGGCCAGCATTCCGCATGCGCCGTGTGATTTCTCTCGCCGCTCTCGCCATCCTCAGCGTTGCCCTGGCGGTCTACCAACCGAACGGGCTGACCGCGATCGCGACGGCCGCGCTAACAGGGTTCGCCGCCATTCAGATCGGTGCCGAGCGGGCTCGGCGCCGGAGCGAGGAGCGGACGGCCGACGCGCGACTGAGCGTCAACGCGTTTGCGCTGCGCAAGACGATCGCCGATTGGATCACGATCTCACAGGAAGTTGGCTGGGGTGACGGACCGGCGAACCGGGCGCAGGAGGCCGTCGATTTCGCTCGCGGGCTGAGTGACCGGCTCGAGCAAGGACTCGTGACGGCGGCCGGCGCGTCGCCCGCCGTCGCCGCCAAGATGCGCACGGCGTACGCGCACTGGCAGCGCGCGGTGATGCAGTTCGAGTCCTACCTCGCGCAGTATGTGCGGGCGTTGCGCGACGCACGTCGCGGAGCGGATGCGGCGGCGCAGGCCGCCTTTAGCATGATGGACAGCTCCCTATTGACCGACGGCCGGGAGAGCCTGCGCGCTTGCTACCTGACGCTCGAAGCGGTCGTGGATCCCGCGCTGTTGGCGGAAGCCACGCGCCTCGGCGCGCTTCCGCCGATCTGAACACCGGGGAAACTCCCATGTGTATCGTTCACCTACACTCCCGGAAATTTCTTCCACGCTACTCGACCAGCTTCAGCGGGCCGAGGTCCGCCACTAGCCCGCGCGCCCACTTCGGCAAGCGCCGCGGCGGGCCGGGATTGTATGCGGGCCCCGGACAGCACGTGCCGAAGCCGGGCGGGCCACTGTGCGTTGAGCCATCGAGCTCGGCCGCCAGCTCGAGCCGCTTTCCACGTCCGCGTCATTGAGCAGTGAGAGGTGCTTCGGGCGCTCGGGCCTCTCGGAATCGGCGGACACTACGTAACCTAGCTCGTGTGCGTCGCGAGCAAGACCCTCAGCAACACCACCACCAGCACGGCGACCAGCCCTAGCAAGATCAGTAGCGTCAGCCTTGGTAGGTGTACTTCCCGAGCCAATGAGGGGAACAGCTTTTTTCCCAGCCACGCCACCAGCGCTATCAAACTGAGCAGCACTACGCGCGATGCAGCCGGTCCCCAGTCCGAGATCATTCGCCTACTCTGGTCAGAGCCATCGCCGTGCCCCTAGGGGGCGGCATAGTAAGGGCACCCCAACCAGGCAGCGAATGCGCCCGGCAGGCGCTCGTCCGCGTCACGCCGTCCTCAGCTTGGGCCCAGCCTTCACGGCGTGGCGGTAGCGCATGGTGCAGTGGTTGGGCCCCTGCTCGGACAGATCGCCGCGGGTCGGCGTCGGCCGGTCCGTGCAGAGCCACACCCGGCGCAGACTCTGCGCGCCGTAGACCGGGAACAGATGCGCCTGGCGCGACAGCACGGGCCACCGCCACTCAACGGTCACTCGGGGCGCGGGCTGTACGGCGGCGCGGGGTCCCACGTCCCCACGCCCGGCGCCTGCCACTCAGCAAGGGGCACGCTGGAGCGCGAGTCCTCGGGCGTGGAGCTGTGCTCGGGCTTCTCGGGGTCGGTGGCCATCGCCCTGAAAACCTAGCGGGTACGCGTGACGGTGTGAGGCCGAAGCCCTGGGGGCTCCCCTACTGCCCCACCTGGGCGAGCTGCTCGACGATCTGGGCGAACACTTCGTTGTTATCGGGGGTGTGTGGCTCGTGCTGTCGTTGCCAGCCGCGCCGGCAGGCCGTGCAGATCCGATAATCGCGCTGCGGCCTGGCCTCGGCCCAGATCTCCGCCTGTCCGCACCAGGGGCACGGCTCAGCCGTGGCGATCCAGACCTCTGCGACGACCTCCGGTGCAGTCGGGCCATAGGACAGGGTGACGCGGGTGCTGCGGTGGGTCGGTGCGCGCATCTGGCCCTCCCTGGTGATGGGTCGTTCGGCCAACCTCCTCGGTTCGCCTGAACTGGAAAACGAAAGAGCCCCGGATCACTCCGGGGCCCGTGGTGCCCTCGCGGTAGGTCGTCGTTTGGGCATGCGAGCAACGTACACGGCGTCGTCGCGAGCGCAAGCGGAGTCAGCAGAGGAGGTCGGCCGAACTAGAGGTGGCGCCGCCTCGCCGGGAGCTCCGAGACGAGCGATGCGCGCCTCGGCCGCCCGGAGCCGCTTGTCGCGCCTCACGGCTACCCGCCTTACTGACTAGCTCGGGCTCGAACTCGCGACGAGCTTTGCGGGATGAGCGACCAACCGGACCGCGAGCTCCACGCCTCCGACAGCGCGCAGGGATCCGACAAACTGCTGGAACCACTCGGACAGATGGTCGTCGGCTTGGACCGCGTCTTACTCGCCGCGGCGGAGCGGGCCGCCGCACGATCCGAGGCGGCCGCCGCCGAAGTCAGCGCGGACGGCGTCGCGGGGGGCACCGCTGCGGCGGTCCTGCTCGCCGCCGCCGCATGCGAGGCGCGCCTGTCGGAGTACCTTGAGACGACTGGCGTGACGCTCCTACCC